>JAFQWS010000021.1 GCA_017407305.1 Clostridia bacterium | reverse complement strand
TTGTTTGGCGACAGAATGATGGTTGCAAACGCAACAGGTTGCTCTTCCATTTACGGCGGTAGCGCACCCAGTTGCCCTTACACAGTAAACAAAGACGGTCACGGTCCTGCATGGGCAAACAGCTTGTTTGAAGACAACGCAGAATTCGGCTTCGGCTTCAACCTTGCAGTAAACCAAAGACGTAACAAGATCAAAGGTCAACTTGAACAACTTATTTCCATCTACAAAAAACAAGCACACAAAGATATTTGCCAAAACTGGATCGACAATATGTTCGATGCAGAAGGTAGCAAAAAAGCAAGTGCTGAATTGATTACATTGTTGGAAAACGCAAAAGGTCAAGCAAAACCCATTGCACAAGATATCCTTAAAAACAAAGACGAACTCGTCAAAAAATCCATTTGGATCTTCGGTGGCGACGGCTGGGCATACGATATCGGTTACGGCGGATTGGACCACGTTCTTGCACAAGGCGAAGACGTCAACATATTGGTAGTTGACACAGAAGTTTACTCCAACACAGGCGGTCAAGCAAGTAAGTCTTCCCCCACAGGCGCAGTTGCAAAATTTGCAGCAGCAGGTAAACGCACCAAGAAAAAAGACTTGGGTATGATGGCAATGAGCTATGGCTACGTTTACGTTGCTCAAGTTGGTATGGGCGCAAGCCAAGCTCAACTTGTAAAAGCATTGACGGAAGCAGAAGCATATCACGGACCTTCCCTCATCATTGCTTATGCACCTTGCATCAACCACGGCATCAACATGGGCAAATCCCAAGAAGAAATCAAACGTGCAGTAGATTGCGGTTATTGGCAACTTTATAGATACAACCCTGCATTGGTTGAAGAAGGCAAAAACCCCTTCACTTTGGACAGCAAAGATCCCACGGGTAGCTATCAAGACTTCATCAGAAGTGAAACAAGATACGCAAGCTTGCTCAAAACAAAACCTCAAATTGCAGAAAAATTGTTTGAAAAGAACGAAGAAGATTCCAAACGTAGATTGGAAACGTATAAAAATCTTGCAAACAAATAATTATTTCAACTAATAAAAGGCGAGTGCAAATGCACTCGCCTTTTTGTTGCAAAAAAAAGACAGCAACTCTTGCTGTCTTGAAGTTTAATTATTATTTCAATTGCTCACACTAACAATATGACGAAAAAAGAAATTCTAATCAAAAAGAAAATGAGTGAACTGACAAAGGTTATGGAATCGGAAAATTTTGATCCAAACGGCAGTTATACAGGCAAATGCAAAGGTTTGCCCGTACAAGATGCCGACGACCTTTAATTGTGTTGCAATTTGTACAACTCTTCCACTGCCAAATTTAAATATGCCGTTTGTCCGACAGTATTTTCTTTGGGGAAAATAACCTTGTAAGTCGCCAACGTGCAACTGAGTTGCAAATAATCGTGTTCAAAAGACAACGAAGGCAGTGCTCCATTGTCAAACTGCACCACTTGTTGGTCGGGCAAGGTGAGAGTAAAACCTTGTTTGTCATGAACAAGTGTACCATTTCCCAAATCGACAAACCCTTTTTTGTCGTTCAATTTTTGAATAAAACAAGAAGTTGTAAAAGTGTAACCAGGTTGTTGCACTTCTTTTTTTGCTTCTTCTCGTTGCCAATCGTACCAACGGCAAACGTTGTCGTAGGCAATCTTTTTGCTGGATAATTCGCCGTATTGGTTCATTGTTGCCACTGCACCACATTTTAGGCAAGCAATTTTGTTGCCTGCAGTTTGCATATAAAACTTTTGTCCACAATGGGGGCACTGATACAATATCGTGTGCAAACCTTCCACCAAGTCTTCACTTTGGACGGCAATTTTGTTTTCCAATTGATAGGCGTAATCGTTGATTGTGGCAAATCTTTCTTGAACGTATTGATTGAGGCTTTCCGACGTCATTGACTTGATTTGCTCCAAGGTCAAAATTTCTACGTTTGCACGAAGGCTGACCTTTCTTCTCGAAAGCGACCAACGTGGACGGAACAAGTAGCCACCGTGTACCATAATGGACACCAATGGAACGTTGAGCATTTTCACCATTTTTGCAAAGGAAGGTTGAACGGGATTGGGACGACCATCTACCGACAATTTTCCTTCGGGATACACCAAAACGTTGCCACCACGTTGCAAAACACTTTTAATTTGCTTTATGACGGTATAGTCAGACGAAAACTGACGTTTGGTAATGACCCCCAAAATGCCAAAAATCAAGGGATGATTGGTCTTTTGCGACACAGCAACGACCGTATTAAACGGATGAGGGCGTAAAGCCCTTGCTATTGCCACCAAATCGGCAAAGGACGTGTGATTGGCCATAACGATAAAAGGTGGCTTCAAGCCCGCCAAATCGCCTTCAATCTCCAAATTAAGTTTTTTGGCAAATCCGTTGCCATAAAAGGTACGTGCGCAATTTATTAAAAATTTGCTGGCAAGTCTTACTTGTTTTTTCATTTTTAACCTACGTAATGTTCAATGAAAATTTTGAGGCCAATAGCAATAAGCACTGCACCACCAAAAATTCCTGCATAGTCTTTGAAAAACTTTCCTGCAACCTTTCCAATGTACAAACCGACAAAGCACATTGCCATCGTGACGACGGCGATAATGGACACCGATACTACTATGCGCAAAGGAACGGAAACTGCCAAGGTCACACCAACTGCCAAAGCATCAATGCTGGTGGCGATTGCTTGTGTAAACAAAAGTTTTGCGTCAAAAGGGTGCACGTCACATTGTTCTTTGCGTTCTTTGATGCTTTCCACAATGGTTCTAATGCCCAAAAATGTCAAAATTGCAAGAGCAATCCAATGGGCAATGTTTTCCACTTGAGATGCAAACATAGCACCCAACAAAAAGCCAATCAAAGGCATAAGCCCTTGAAAGATGCCAAAAGTGATGGGCATGGCAATTTTGCCCTTAATATTCAAATTGCTGTAACACATCACGTTAGAGATGGTTACAGCAAATGCGTCCATAGATAAGCCTAATGCTAATAAAAATACCGTTGTCATTTAATTTCCCGACCAAATCCATTGTGCGTCGGTTGGAACGCCCAAACCCAATTCGGTTGCGTGTTCGTAAATATATTGGTAAGTTTGTTTAAATTCCAAAAAATCTTGTCTGTCGTTGATTTCTGCGCCAATTTCTTCACGAAGTTGGTTGTAATAGGCAACTTGTCTAGACAAACTGGTAAGTTGTGTAAGTTGCACCATCAAAACACTGATAAGAATTACCAATATCAGTGTCAATGCCAAAAGCATAAATGTCAATGGTTTGTTTTTAAAAATCGCTTTCATCTTTTCCTCTTTTATTAAGTTGATTATACAAAAACTCTTTCAAATTGTCAAGTGGGGCATATAATGTTTGTTGCGCAAGGTACACTCCCAAAACAAGTCCCACCAAGTAATACAGGCGAAACTGCCCCAAAACGAATACGTAACTGACGGCAACCACTAAAACAACGAGCAAAATGCCAAACAAAACGTCCAAAACGAGTTTTAGCCTTGCATTTTTGTGAAAGAAGGTAAGCACTTTGTAAATAATGCTGACAACAAGACCTAAAAGGGCGAAAAGAGCAAATTGATAAAACTGTACAATCCAATCGTTGATCATTTAAAGAGTTTTTTGAAACTGAATTTTTCCCCACCACCAAATTGCAAACTGTGCAAATTGTCAAACTTTATGATGGCAATTCCATCTTCTACGTTAAGTTTTGCAACCGTCAAACCAGTTCCTTTTACCGTCATTTTTCCGTCTGTAAAAAGAAGTGTTGCTTCCTTGTCAAAAACGCTGTCCACATTTGTTACACCACACACCGTTAAAAGGTTGTGTTCAATTTTTAGTGACCATTTTTGTTCCATAAAAAGTCCTTTGCACTATTTTATGCAATTGCGGTCAACCAAAATGTATAAAAAAAGCATCAACTGAACGTTGATGCTTTTATTCGTTAAATTTTTTCCAATTCAAATCCGTCACGTTTGTCCTTGACAACCCAACCCAAAGATGCCAGTTGATCACGGAGTTGGTCGGATTTTGCCCAATCTTTGTTTTGACGTGCTTCAAAACGTTGTTGTGCCAATTGCACGATTTCGTCGGGGGCTTCCATTTTGGCAACTTGAGGCTGATATTTGTCAATGTCCAAACCCAAAACTTTGTCCATTTCCAATGCAAGATTGTAAATATCTTTTGATTTGGGTTCTTTGAGCATTGTCCAAACTACGCCAAGTGCCAAGGGTGCGTTGAGATCGTCAAAAATTGCGTTGTCAAAGTCGGCTTTGTATTTTGCCAAAACTTTGGCATCGGTGGGTTGATTGCTTTGCTTATGTGCATACAAGCCGTTTTTCAATCTTTCGTGTGCTTTTGATGCTGCAGAAATGCCCTCCCACGTAAAATTCATTTTTTGGCTGTAACTTGTGTTCAATGAGAAATAACGATAGTCCAAAGGGGAATAGCCTCTATCCACCAAGTCTTTGATGGTGTATTCGTTGCCCAAAGACTTACTCATTTTGCCACCGTCAATAAGTAAAAATTCGCAATGCAACCAATAATTGACGACTTCGTGTCCAAGCCAACATTCGCCTTGGGCGATTTCGTTTTCGTGGTGAATCGGGATGTGGTCTACTCCACCGGTGTGAATATCAAAGCGTTCGCCAAGATATTTTACGCCCATTGCAGTACATTCAATGTGCCAACCGGGAAATCCTCTGCCCCAAGGGCTGTCCCATTGTTGCAAGTGATTGGGTTGAGCAACCTTCCACAAGGCAAAGTCAATGGGGTTGCGCTTGTTTTCGTTGACTTCTACACGGGCACCGTGTTTTTGTTCGTCCAATTTAATGCCAGACAACTTGCCATATTGAGGGAAACTTGCCACGTCAAAATATACGCCGTCGTCTGTGACGTAGGCATAGCCTTTTTCAATCAAGTCCGCAACAATTTTTTGCATTTCTTTGATGTTGTCGGTTGCGCAAGGTGCAACGGTAGGTCTTTTGATGTTGAGTGATGCGCAATCTTGGAAAAATCTTTGTGTAATTTCGTGTGCAATTTCCAAAGGATCTTTTTGTTGCTCTTTTGCAGACTTTGACATTTTGTCTTCGCCTTCGTCGGCGTCAGAAACAAGGTGACCAACGTCGGTGATATTCATGACCGACTTTACTTTGTAACCGTCATATTCCAAAACACGGCGCAACAAGTCCATAAACAAGTATGCACGCAAGTTGCCAATGTGAGCAGGTTTGTAAACGGTAGGGCCACACGAATACATTGAAACTGCCCCATCTTTGATGGGTACGAATTGTTCTTTTTTTCTAGTTAACGTATTAAAAAATTTAATCATAACTGTTTGCTCCCTTATTGATAATAGTTTACCACATATTATTCTCTTTGAAAAGCATAAAATAAACTCTTTTTATCATTTGCATATTATTTTATATTGTGTTAAAATATTTTACGAACGATAATTTTGGAGAAAATTTCAAATGATTGACGTAAATTTAATTCGTAAAGATGCAGAAGGCGTTCGCCAACGCTATCTCAAAAGAGGAAAGGACATTGATTTTGCTCCTTTTTTGCAACTTGATGAACAAAGAAAACAATTAATTTCCACTGTGGAAGCAATGAAAGCACAAAGAAACAAGGTTTCTCAAGAAGTGCCAAAACTCAAAAAACAAGGTTTGGACGTTGCTCAAACCATTGCCGAAATGAAAGCATTGGGCGAAAAGATTTCTCAACAAGACGCTCAACTTAACGAAGTCAATGCAAAAATTAGAGACTTTTTGTTGCGTTTGCCCAACCTTCCCGACGAAGACTTGGTCGCAGGTGGCAAGGAAAACAACCAAGAAGTCAAATACTTTGGCGAAAAACCTCAATTTGATTTTCAACCCAAAGATCACGTCGAACTTTGCAAGAGCCTTGGCTTGATTGACTATGAACGTGGCGTAAAACTTGCAGGTAACGGCAGTTGGATTTATACCGGTGTTGGCGCACAATTGGAATGGGCTTTGCTCAACTACTTTATCGAATGCCACGTCAAAGACGGTTACACCTTTATGTTGCCTCCTTATATGCTTGGTTACGATTGCGGTTTGACAGCAGGACAATTCCCCAAATTTGAAGACGACGTCTATCAAATTGCCAACGGCGAAGGCAACAAATTCATGTTGCCCACTGCAGAAACGGCATTGGTAAACTACTATCGCGACGAAATTTTGTCGGAAAATCAATTGCCAAAAAAATTCTTTGCATATTCGGCATGTTTCAGAAAAGAAGCAGGCAGTTATCGCTCGGAAGAACGTGGTATGATCAGAGGTCACCAATTTAACAAAGTGGAACTTTTCCAATACACCACAAAAGATGGAAGCGACCAAGCATTTGAAGAACTTGTAAACAAAGCCTGTGCATTGGTGGAAGGTCTTGGTTTGCACTATCGCTTGTCCAAACTCGCAGCAGGCGACTGCTCCGACTCTATGGCAAGAACGTACGACATTGAAATTTACATCCCTTCAATGGGCATTTACAAAGAAGTATCTTCTGCAAGCAATGCAAGAGATTATCAAGCACGTCGTGGCAATATGCGTTATCGCACAAAAGATGGCAAAATTGAATTTGTCCACACGTTGAACGCAAGTGGTCTTGCAACAAGCCGTGTATTCCCTGCACTTTTGGAACAATTCCAAAATGCCGATGGTTCCGTAAACATCCCCGAACCTTTGCAAAAATATATGGGTGGCTTGAAAGTCATTAAATAATTAAACAAACAAAAAAAACACCGTTGGAATTCCAACGGTGTTTTTGATTGCAATATATTTTTATCTAAGCCCTTTGTCGTAAGGAATACCTTCCGCCTTGGGTGCACGAGATTTTTTGCACGTAAGTGCCAAAACGACCAAAGTGATGAGATAAGGCAACAATTGATAGAGATAACGGCTGACACCGATTTCTTTCAACCAATAAATTCCGTCACCATTGATGTCAAGAGTGGAATAACTTGCCGAAATACATTTGAGCAAACCAAACAACAATGAGCCCAAAACGATTCCACCCGGTTTCCAGTTGCCGAAAATCATAATTGCCAATGCCAAAAAGCCCATACCAGCAACCGTTCCTTCAACGGAACCTGCGCTTGTTGTGGCAACGTAAACGTAGCCACCCAAACCTGCCAATGCGCCGGAAATGGTTGTTCCTGCATAACGCATTTTGTAAACGTTGATACCCAAACTGTCGGCGGCTTGAGGGTGTTCGCCACAAGCACGAAGTCTAAGACCAAACTTTGTTTTGTACAAAATCACCGACAAAACTGCAAACAATGCAATGATAATGTAGGTAGAAATGTAAACTTTGTCAAAGAAACCGTCAACAATGCCAATGCCTGTGTTGTTGTGAATCATAAACCAAGACGTTGTAGATCCATTGGGCATTTCCAATCGGTTTTGGTTGAAAAGTATTTTATTCAAAAACAACACAAAAGCAGGAGCCAACATATTGAGCGCCGTACCACCAATCGTTTGGTCGGCTTTGAGTTTTACTGCAGAATAGCTGAGCAACAAAGAATAGACTGCACCGGAGAGTGCGGCGACCGCCATACCTATCAAATAAACCAGTTGACCTAAGGAACGAGGGAAAATGTATTGCATACCATAAACGGCAATTGCGCCCACGAAGGAACCGAAAATCATAATACCGTCAAGTGCAATGTTGATGATACCACTTCTTTCGGCAAAAACGCCTGCAAGGGCTACTATGAGCAAAGGAATTGCATAAAGCAAAGTCTTTTGAATTAAAAATGCCATACGTCTATGCCTCCTTTGTGGAATTTACGTCTTCAGCGACGTTTGTAGGTTGAGTTTCACTTGTTTCTTCTTGGGGAATTGTGGGAATCGTCACTTTCTTTACTTTGGAATTGTTTAGCAATTCTCTAATAAGTTTGGAGAAACCTGCAAAGTAAATGATTACGGCAACAATCAAACTTGCAATGTGTTCGTTGTAACTTGTTACACCTGCAAGGTTACTGCCACTGATGACCAAGTAGGACATAAATGCTGCAGAGAAAATAACGCCAATGGGGTTGTTGCTTGCCAACAAGGCAACGGGAATTCCGTTGAAACCTTCACTGGGCAAACTTGTGCTTGTTGCCCAATAAAATTCCGTATTGCCGTTGAGATAGAACAAACTTGCACCACACGCTGCAAGACCACCGGCAATTGCCATTGACAAAACAATGTTGCGCTTGTCTTTCATACCTGCATAGCGTGCTGCGTTTCGGTTGCTACCTGTTGCACGCAATTCATAACCAAACACCGTTTTATTGAGAACTATATATACAACGATGGCAATTACAATGGCAATAATTATGCCACCGTCTGCCCAAGAGCCTTTGAACAAGACGTCCATACCCAAGCGAGGGTTGGAAACACCGTTTACACGAGTGGGCAAGATGTAACCACTTTTGCCTTCGCCTACGTTTTTGAGATGTCCGTTTGCATCAAATACCCAAGCAACAACGCTGGCTGCAATCCAGTTGGTCATGATGCAAACGATAACTTCGTTGATGTTGAGCAATGCTTTGAACAATCCGGGAATTGCGCCCCAAATTGCTCCTAAAATAATACCGACAAGCAACGCCAACAACCAAACCCAAAATGCACCACCGCTTGTGGTGGGAATGGAGTGAGCCACCAAAAGGGAACCCATTGTACCCATCAAAAATTGACCGGGAGCACCAATGTTGAACAATCCTGTTTTAAATGCAAGAGCAACGGACAAACCTGTCAACAAAATGGGGGTTGTTCTAAACAACATAGAACCGATGCTGGAGGCATTGAAACCAATGGACAATTGAATACTGCTACCTGTAAAGAAAGGACCAAAAATCAAAACAACAAAGCCTTTGAACAAATCCTCAATGTTTCCTGTAGCAATACCTACAATTAACATAATTATCAAGCCAACCAACATCCCACCGGCAATGGAAATGAGAGAGGACAAAATGGATTTTGTTCTTTCTTGTTCGTAAAGGGTTTTAAGTTTGGGTTGTTCGCCGTCAACCGATACAAACAAACTTTTGCACCAGCGACCGATGGCAATACCAACCTTTTTAAACCAGTTGCCTATGGCAGATAAAATACTTTTAAACTTATTCATTGTCTGCCCCCTTCTTCAAGTATTTTTCTTGACGCTTTGCACCTGCCATATACAAGCCCAATTCTTGTGCCGTAACTTCGCCTTGTGCAAATTCGCCAACGATTTCGCCTTCGTACATTACGTAAATTCTGTCGGACACCGACATAACTTCATCCAATTCCAACGAAACAAGCAAAACCGCTTTGTCTTGGTCACGTTGGTCAACAAGTTGTTTGTGAATATACTCAATTGCACCAACGTCCAAACCACGAGTGGGTTGAACTGCCACCAACAATTCACTGCCTTTGTTGATTTCACGAGCGACAATTGCCTTTTGTTGGTTACCACCCGACATGCTTCGTGCAATTGTAATGGAGCCTTGACCACTTCTTACGTCAAAGTCTTCAATCAATTTGTCGGAATATTCTCTTACTGCGTCAAATTTGATGAAGCCTGCTTTTTGAAAATCGGGTTGCCAATAACGTTGCAATACCATATTTTGTTCCAACGAAAAGTCCAAAACCAATCCAAATTTGTGTCTGTCTTCGGGAATGTGGCTGAGATTTTCTGCGCGTTTGCGTATAGATGCGCGTGTAACGTCCTTGCCACAAAGAGTGATTTTACCCGATTCAGTATTTGTCAAACCTGTCAAAGCATATACCAAGTCGGTTTGACCGTTTCCTTCGATACCTGCAATACAGACGATCTCGCCCTTGCGTACTTCAAAGGATACGTTGTTGACGGAAAGTTTTTTATTCAGTTGTGAACGCACACAAAGGTCTTGCACTGTCAAAACAACGTCTTTTGCTCGGTGAGGATCTTTGTCCACTTTAAGTTGGACGGGACGACCAACCATCATTGTGGAAAGTTCTTGTGTGTTGGTGTTTTTTATATCTACAGTGCCGATATATTTGCCCTTTCTAAGGACTGTACATCTGTCGGCGACTGCCATAATCTCGTTTAATTTGTGTGTGATGAACAAAATGGATTTGCCTTCTTTTGCAAAACCACGCATGATATTCATCAATTCGGTAATTTCTTGGGGTGTCAAAACTGCCGTAGGTTCGTCAAAGATGAGAATTTCGTTGTCGCGATAAAGCATCTTCAAAATTTCCACTCTTTGTTGCATACCGACGGAAATATCTTCAATTTTTGCGTCAACGTCAACGTTCAAGCCGTATTTGTTTGAAAGTTCTTCCACTTCTTGACGTGCTTTTTTTCTATCTAAGAACAACCCTTTTTTAGGTTCTGCGCCCAAAATGATGTTGTCCAAAACGGAATAGACTTCTACCAATTTGAAGTGTTGGTGCACCATGCCGATACCCAAATCGTTGGCATCGTTTGGTCCTTTGATGTTGACCACTTGACCGTTTTTCTTGATAATTCCCTTTTCGGGAATATATAAACCAAACAAAACGCTCATCAAAGTGGATTTTCCTGCGCCGTTTTCCCCCAACAGCGCGTG
>JAFQWS010000020.1 GCA_017407305.1 Clostridia bacterium | reverse complement strand
GTAGGACCTACCAAAATGTTGCCATGAGCAGTGGGCGTGACCAAAATGCCCTTGCCCATTGCATTGGGAAGTTGAAACAGCGTTTTTTTGCAAATGTCGGTGTATGCTTTGTCCAACAAAACGTAGTCACCTTTTCTGGGAACAATGTGAATTTTCTCTTGGCAAACCATATTGTTGATTTCATCAGAAAAAACACCTGCGCAGTTGATAACAAATTTTGCTTGATAAGTTTTGTCTTGGCAAACGACGTCAAAGCCTCCGTCAATGGGACGGATATCTTGCACCGTTTGTTCAAAGATAAACTCAACTCCGTTTACACAAGCGTTTTCTGCATAGGCAATGGTCATTTCATAGGGGGAAACAATTCCACCTGTGGGAACATACAATGCAGAAACAACTTCTTGGGAAACGTTGGGCTCCATTTGACGTACTTGGTCTCCTGTCAAAATTTCCAAGCCTTCCACTCCGTTGTTGATGCCTCGTTGCAACAATGCGTTCAACAATTGGTTGCCTTCTTGACTGAAATTGAGCACCAACGAACCGTTGCGCACAAAAGGAAAGTCCAACTCTTTTTGAAGTTGGTCGAACATTTTGTTGCCCTTTACGTTGAAATATGCTTTTTTGCTTCCGTTTTCGGCATCGTGGCCACCGTGGACAATACCACTGTTGGCTTTGCTTGCGCCCACGGCAACGTCGTTGCCCTTTTCCAAAAGCAAAACGTCTGCTTGGTAGCGACTGAGTTCACGCGCGACTGCGCAACCAACCACACCACCACCGATAATGATGATATCTTTCACAATATACTCCTTAAACAATATAATTGTTGATTTTCAAACTAAAATTTATACGCACCCAAATTTTTTCCGTTTACGTCATAAAAGGCTATGCCATTTTCGTCAATTACGGCAAAAGAGTTGCAACCGTCTTTGGGCAAGGAAACAGAACCGGGGTTGGCAACCAACACTCCACTTTTTGCCACTTTTACCCCTGCAACGTGTGTGTGACCGTGGAAAAGCACGTCACCTTGTTTCAAAGATTTGGGCAAGTTCTTTTCGTGATATTTGTGTCCGTGTGTAAAAAACACCTTTCTTTTGCCAATCTTTTGAGTGTAACTTGCTTTGAAGGTGAAGCGGGAAATCATTTGATCCACCTCGGCATCGCAGTTGCCTTTGACAACAACCAAATGCCCGTCAAAAGAGTTCAACAAATCGGCAACGGACATAGGCTCGTAACCTTGAGGCAAAGGATTGCGAGGGCCGTGATAATAGACGTCCCCCAACAAAACTGCTTGATGGCAGTCCAATTGATGATATAAATTGATAACTTTGTTGCAAAAATATGCAGAACCGTGCACGTCGGAAAAAACTAGTACTTTCATAATAAATTATTTTAACATATACAAAGAGCTTTTTCAATACCCATTTTGACAAAACAAAAAAGCACAGCCAAAAGACCATGCTTCAGTTTTTAAAGTTCGCGTCTGTTTCTCAATGCCATAGAAAGTGTTACTTCGTCGGCATATTGCAATTCACTGCCAATGGAAATGCCTTGTGCCAAACGAGTTACCTTTATTTCCAAAGGTTTGCACAACTTTGCAATATACATTGCAGTTGCTTCCCCTTCGACAGTTGCATCTGTTGCCACAATGACTTCTTTTACTTGACCATTTAATCTTTGAACCAACTCTTTTAAGCGAATATCATTGACACCAACACCTTGCATAGGGTTGAGTACTCCGTGCAAAACGTGGTAAACACCTTTGTATTCGCCAATGCGTTCAATTGCCAAAACGTCTTTGGGTTCTTGTACAACGCAAATTTGTGCAGGATTTTTTGTGCGACAATAAGTGCAAGGATCGCTGTCGGTAAAGTTGCCACATACCGAACAAAACTTGACTTGTTCTTTTGCGTCAACAATGGCTTCGGCAAATTGACGTGCTTGTTCGTTGGACATTTTCAAAACGTTCAAAGCGTATCTTTGAGCAGTTTTGTTGCCAACACCGGGCAATTTGGAAAACTCGTTGATTAAACGAGCAATAGGTTCAATATAATTTGCCATTTTACATCATTCCTTTCAATGCGGAAAAGGGTGCCATAAGCGTTTCTTCCACTTTGGTTGCCTTGGAATAAGCATCATTGATGGCTGCCATAACCAAATCTTCCAACATTTCCACGTCGTCGGGATCTTGTGCTTCCGGCTTGATGGAAACGGACAAAATTTCCTTTTTGCCATTGCAAACAACCGTCACCAAACCACCTGCGACACTGCCTTCAACTTGAGTTTGTTCCAATTCTTCTTGTGCTTTTTGCATTTTCGCTTGCATTTCTTGTGCTTGTTTCATCAAACTTTGCATGCTGTTGCCACCAAAGCCACCACCCATTGTGGGTTGTTTTCCAGAATAACCGTATTTATTTGCGCCCATTTTTATCTCTCCTTAATTGATTTATTTAATTTTTACGTTTTTGCCCAATGCCAACAAAGGATCGTCGGCTTCTTGTTCAAATTTGGGTTGAGTTGATTGGAAAATGACCTCTTTTGCCACCAATCTTTTGACAATGGAACGAATTGTTGGAGCAAATTCGCCCGACAAAAGATTGTAAACGCTAGGTGCAGACGTCACCCACAAGCAATCTGCTTGCAAAGTGCATTGACTTTCTTGCCACAAGCCCAAAAGCAAAGGGGAATTGGCACGTTGAATTTCCACCTTGACTGCTTTCCAAATGGAAATTGCGCTTGTTTTGTCAACAACAATGGTTGTTTCGTGATTTACGTTTTGAGGAAGTTGTTCCAACTTTTGAACACGTCTTTCCAAATTGACAACGTCCACTTCGCCACCTGAAATGGCAATTGTAAGCACTGCCGAACAAAATGCTGACAAAGGAGCAAGGCTATATTTGAGTTCGCCATCCAACTTTTGCAATCTGTTCAATGCCAAAATCAAACGTTCTTTGGTGCAGTTGGAAGCAATTTCTTTGAGTTGCGTCATGATTTCTTTGGGCAAAAGTAAAAGTTCATCTGCATTGGAACAGGTCTTTGCCACCAAAACGTTGGTGAGGTTTTTGCTCAAATCACGATTGAGCAATCCCAAATCTTTGCCTTGTCCGTTGAGTTGATGAATAAGTTGCAAAACTTTGCCCACTTCACCCGTCAAAGTTGCTTGGCACAAATCCAAAACTGCTTGACGTGAAGATACCCCCAAAACGGACATAACGCTTTCGTAGTCGAGTTTTTCACACATTGAGTAGCATCTGTCGGCAATGGAAAGGCAATCTCTTGCACTGCCTTCTGCAGATACCGCAATTGCTGCCAAAGCATCTTCCGTGTACTTTTTGCCTTCTGCATCAAATACGCCTTTGAGCAATTTGATAAGTAAACTTTGTGACAACAATTTGAAGTCAAAACGCATACATCTTGACAAAATGGTTGCAGGCAATTTGTGAACTTCCGTCGTGCACAAAACAAACACAACGTGCTTGGGAGGTTCTTCCAAAGTCTTCAAAAGTGCGTTGAAAGCACTTGTGGAAAGCATATGAACTTCGTCAATGATATATACTTTGTACTTTCCTTTTGTGGGGGCATATTGAGCCTTTTCACGCAAATCTCTTGCATAGTCCACACCGGTATTGCTGGCTGCGTCCATTTCAATAACGTCGACGTTTGCACTGTCGGACAAAGTGCAGTTTTCGCACTTCAAACAGGGGTTTCCCGTAACGTTGTCCAAGCAGTTGACTGCTCTTGCAAAAATTTTTGCAATGGACGTTTTGCCCGTTCCACGAGTGCCACAAAACAAATATGCATGGCTGATTTTGCCAGATGCGATTTGGTTTTTGAGTGTTTGCACAATGTGGTCTTGTCCGTAAATTCCGTCAAAAGTTTTGGGACGATATTTTCTGTATAAAGCCAAATATTCCATTTGTCTCTCCGTAGATTTATCTATATTCGTTTAATGCAACGCTAAGCTTCTTTCTTGCTCTTTGCAAAGCACCGTCAACGGCCTTTCCCGTCTTGTCGGTTTTTTGACAAATTTCATTGTAAGTATAACCTTCCAAAAACAAATTGAAAACTTGTTTTTCGGTGGGTGTCAACAAACTTTCAACACAAGCATTGAGTTTGTTTTGAAATTGATTGTATAAAGTTGTTTTTAAAGGGTTGCTTTCATCATACAACACCACTTCATCCAACGACACGTAGTCTTGCATGGCTTTGTTTTTGAGGGTGGTTTCGTGACGCGCAACGGAAAACATATGGTTTACCACGCAGTTTTTGACAAAACCTGCAAAGTTGCCTTTGCTTTGGTCAAAACTGTCAATCGCCTTTACGACACCCAATGCGCCTTCCATCAACAAATCTTCCACGTCAACGCTGATTAAAAACAATTTGTTGGCAGTTGCTCTTACCAAAGGTTTGAAGTCGGCAATTATTTGTTCTCTTGCCTGTTGGTCGCCTTGTTGAGCACGTTTTACCAAATCGTTCATTTGACACCTCTTTGTCTTACTACTTCGTACACCATGATGCCACAAGCAACTGATGCGTTGAGTGAGTTCACCTCACCTTTTTGAGGCACAGACACGACGTGGTCGCACTTGCTCTTTGTCAAAGGAGAAACGCCCTTGCCTTCGCCACCTACAACCAAAGCAATATCGCCTGTCAAATCGGCTTGATAGACACTTTTGCCATCCATATCGGAAGCATATACCCAAACGCCGTTTTTTTGCAACGTTTCAATAGCGCTGTTGACGTTGGTTACCTTTGCCACCTTAACGTGAGATGCTGCACCTGCTGACGTGCGAAGCACCGTATCATTGACGTTTACTGCACGATTTTTGGGGATGATGACTCCGTCAACACCACCGCAATCGCAAACACGCAAAATACTTCCCAAATTGTGAGGATCTTCCACTCCGTCCAAGATGACGATAAATTTGCTTTTGTCTTTGGGGTTTTCCAAAATTTCTTCCAAACTGCTGTATTGGAAATCGCAAATTTCTGCAACGAACCCTTGATGTTTGGCATCAACTTTTTTGTCCAAAACTTCTTTGTCAACAAATTGAATTTTTACACCTTTCTTTCGTGCGTGTGCAATAATTTCGTGATTGACACCCTTTTGCACCAAAAGTTTGGATACCCTGTTTGCTTTAACTGCTTCCAAAACAGCATTTTTACCTTCAATCAACATTTAATTCACCTAACAATTCGTATAATCTTTGTTTTTGTCCTGTTAAATACAACCAACCCAAAACAGCTTCAAAGCCCGTTGCCTTGTGATAATCTCCCACCGTTCCGTTTTTGGGTTGGTGAGAAGTTTTTGCATTGCGACCACGATGAAAAACGGCCAATTCTTGAGGGGACAACGATTGTTCCACCCTGTCTGCAACGTTTGCTTGCCAAGAACATTTTTCCTTTTGCACAGCAAGTCGGTGCAAGTTTTCCGGTTTGTAATCGTGGTTGGTGGCAAGAGTTTGCCTGACGTACAAAGTTTGCACGGCATCTCCAACGTAAGCCAACGTCAATGCAGACAGATTGGTTGCTTGTTCAATTGTCAAAATAGATTGCATCATTTTATGTATTATACCACACATTTTGTATGTATTCAACAAACTTTTGAAAGTAAAAAATATTATTTGACACAATTTTTGACCACTTTATCAAAAAATGCCTATTTACACGCCACCTTGTATATGTTACAATAAGAAAAAAGGAGAATTTATATGCACAAACTCTCTGGCGGTAAATTGCTGAACGAAAAAGGATATTTGAACGAAGCAGGTTGGGCAACTTCGTTGGTAAAAGAATACAACAGAAAGGACATAAAGGCCAACGGCTTGCGCATAAAAGAGTGGGACTATTACATTGTTTCTAACGGCAAGTTTGCCCTTGCGTTGACCATTGACGACAACAGCTATATGTCGTTGGGTTCCGTTTCCTTCATTGACTTTGAAAAGCCCGCCTACACCACCAAAAGTGTAATGCATTTGTTTTCCAACGGCCGTGTGGGTTTGCCCTCCACCTTGGAAGAAGGGGACGTGCACTACAAAGACGACGTCATTTCCATTGATTTTTACAAAACCAAAGATACAAGACGTCTTGTGTGCACCTACGTCAATTTCAAAGACGGTATGCCTCTTTCTTGCGACGTGACTTTGAGCGACTTTCCCAAAGATTACATGGTAATTGCCACTCCTTGGAAAAATAAAAAAGCATTTTACTACAATGCAAAAGTCAACTGCATGACGGCGCAAGGTTGGGTAGCCATTGGAAGCCAACAATACAATTTTGACAAGAAAGACAGCCTTGGCACCTTGGACTGGGGCAGAGGCGTTTGGACGTACAAAAACACTTGGTATTGGGGCAGTTTGCAAACTCGCCTTGATGACGGAAAAACCTTTGGTTGGAACATTGGCTACGGCTTTGGCGACACTTCCAACGCCAGTGAAGATATGCTCTTTTATGACGGCGTGGCTCACAAACTTGGTCGCACCACTTTCCATATTCCTCAAAAAGATGGCAAAGACGATTTTATGAGCCCTTGGACGTTCACTTGTGATGACAATCGTTTTTATATGGAATTTACACCAATCATTGACCGTTTTGACAACACCGACTTGTTGATTTTGTGTTCCAAACAGTACCAAGTCTTTGGCAAGTTCAACGGCTGGGCAATTTTGGATGACGGAAGCAAAATCCAAGTAAAAGACAAAATTGGTTTTGCGGAAAAAGTATTCAACAAATGGTAAAAAACATAAAAAAAGCACTTCCAAAAAGGAAGTGCTTTTTTTGTATGTAACTAAACGTTTTTGCCCATATCGTAGGCTTGTTGCAAGTAGTCGTAACGTTTGCTTGCTGCTCCAACGCCATCCAACGCAACGCCATACAAAACGCCTTTTTCGGGGCAATCAATAAAGCAATCTCTCGTGCAACCACGAATTGCTTCAAAAGTTTGTTCCATGATTTCCTTTTCTTTGTCCCATTGTGTAGCAATCAAATAAATGTCTGCGCGAATTTTTTCGTAAATGGGCACAAGTCGGTCAATAAACACCTTCAATTGTCCACACATAGAGTAAAAATAGACGGGTGTGGAAAAAACAATGACGTCGGCTTCAAGCATTTTGTCCAAAATTTCTGCCATGCCGTCATTGTGAACACATTTGCCCTTTTTCTTGCAGTTGTAACACGCCAAACAATAGTTGAGATTGAGTTTTCTCAACTTAATCATTTCCACTTGATGTCCTTGGGATTTTGCACCATTGGCAAATTCCGTTGCCAAAACTTCCGAGTTTCCACCACGTCGGGGGGATGCTGATACAATGACAACTTTTTTCATAATTAACTCCTTCCCTTACAAAACTGCCGTTTGAAGGTATTCCAAAAACTTCTTTATGCCGTCGCAATAGACGTTCTTTTCCAAACGACTGTCGCCGTCTCTGTCGCAAAATCTTCTGCAACCACCCTTGCACAAATCAAAGACTGAACAATCGAAGCAGTCGCCATGATGTTTGTATGAAGCGGAAACGAATTTTTGCATAACTTCGTTGGCATACATTTTTTCCAAATCTACGTCCATAACGTTGCCCAACAAACGGTCTTTGTCCATATAAAAACTGCAAGGATACATTGAACCATCGCCGTCCACCGTCCATTGACATTCGCAATAGCCTTCACCACCACAAGCGCATTTGACCTTTTCGCCTTTTACACGGGCAATCAAATCGTCAAAATACTTGATGCTTATTTTTGAACCACGTTTTTTGTCGTCAAGATACAAATCCAAAAGTTGACGATGAAAATCAAAATATTCTTGAGCGTTTAAGGCATATTTTTCACTTTGGGGGTTGTCCCAATCGTTCATCAAACTCAAGCGCAAGTCCAAACGAGTTGCACCGATTTTTTTGTAAAATTCGTAACTCTTTTTGAGAAATTTCAAAGTTGTTTTGTTGACTTTGCAAACTGCAAAAAATTCAATACCATTTTGCATAAGCAATTTGATACCCTTTTGAAGCAAACCAAAAGTAGGTCTGCCAAAACGGTCACGACACATAATGTTGTGAACTTGTTTGCTTCCGTCCGAGTTGACACCCACTTCAAAATTGTAATCTTTGAAAAATTGGCAATGTTCTTGTGTCAACACCGTTGCATTGGTGACAATTTGATAGGAAACTTTTGTTCCGTTGAGATTGTTTTCTTCAACGCAACCAACGAAATATTTGAAATAGGTCAACGATGCCAACAAAGGTTCGCCACCTTCAAATTCAAAACGCAAATTTCCACCATTGCAATAAGCAAGTGACTTGACAACCAATTCGTCCACCATTTCGCTGGACATAACGTATTTTTTTGCCAAGTCCGCTTCGTAAGTTATACATCTGGAACAGTCTTTGCACTTCAAATTACACAAATCTGTGACCGGTTTTACTTTTACAACGTAATCTCTTTTCATTTCTCTTTTCCTAGTCGCTAGTTGAGTACATCTTTTATCAGCTTAATTATAGCACTAATTTCTTTTTTGTCTATACCCAATTTAATTTTAATTTGCAATATTTGAACAAAAACAAAAAAGCCCGTGCAAACTGCACGAGCTTTTTTGCAAATTATATATAGATAAATTCAACTTAGCCAAGATATTGGTTGACGTTAAATGCACAAGTTGCGCCGTCTGCTGCGGCCGTTGTCAATTGACGAAGTTGTTTTGTGCGACAGTCACCTGCTGCATACACACCCAAAACTGCCGTTTTGCAGTTGTCTTGAGCGACAATGTAACCATTTTTGTCCAACTCAATCAATTCTTCAAAGGCTTTGTTGTCGGGAATTTGACCAATTGCAATGAACACTGCCGAACACTTGAGTTCAGAACCATCTGCAAAAATCAAACCTTCAAACTTTTCTTCGCCCAAAAAGTCAACGGTGTTTTTGTTTTTTAACCAATCAACGTTGCTTGCTTCCAAAACGCGTTTTACCAATTGGTTGTCGCCAAAAAATCTGTCGAACAACGTAACAATGGTAACTCTTGGACAAATGTTTGCCAAGTACAGTGCGTATTGCAATGCCGAGTTGCCATCGCCCAAAACGCAAACGCTTTTTCCTTGATAAAATGCTCCGTCACAAACTGCACAATAGCCAACGCCTTTGCCTTCAAAACGTTTTTCCTTTTCAAAGCCCAAGTGTCTGTGCTTTGCGCCTGTTGCAAGTACAACCGAACGGCATTGGTATTGTCCATATTCGCTGACGACGATAAAATCTTTTTCGCCACGTTTTACAACCTTTTGCACTTTGCCCAAGTCAATTTCTGCGCCGTGAGAAAGAACTTGGTCGCAAAGTCTTTCGGAAAAATCTGCACCACTGATTTCTTGAATTGTAGGGAAATTTTCCACTTTGGGGGCAAAAGCAATTTGTCCACCAAAAGAATCACTTTCCAAAACCAAAACGCTTCTTCCACTTCTTGCCAAGTTGAGAGCAGTTGTCAAACCTGCACAACCACTGCCAACAACAATGCAATCGTAAATCATAAGCCAATTACACCTTCTTTTCTTCGCAATACTTGCGAATATTGGATGCGTTTTCAAACAAAGATACGTCTTTGCCGGAAACAATTACCAACGTGGGTGCTTGTTTTACGTTGTACTTTTCTGCCAAGCTTGCGTTGTCGTATGCGTTGAGAACGTCATAGACAATGTTGCTCTTATCCAAGAACATTTTTGCCATTTTGCAGTTGGGGCAACTGGGTGTTGTGAACAACAACGTTTTGAAAACGTTTTCTTCAACTGCAGGTTTTTCTGCTTTGTTTTCTTGGATGACGCCTTTGTGTTTGAGTTGGCTTTTTTCAATGTCGTAAAGTTTACGTTGTTTAAATTCTTGAGATTTGCCATCGTTCCAGTTTTGAACAGGGCGATAGTAACCTGTGATACGGCTGTAAACTTCCGTTGTTTTGCCACAATGAGGGCAAGAATATTTTTCACCTGCAATGTAGCCGTGTACGGGACATACAGAGTAGGTAGGAGACATTGTGTAGTAAGGCAAACGATAGTTTTCTGCAATCTTTCTGACAAGTTTTTGTGCTGCTTTCCAGTCGGGAAGTCTTTCGCCCAAGAAAGAGTGGAATACCGTACCACTGGTGTACAACGTTTGCAAATCGTCTTGAATATCCAATGCGTCAAAAATGTCGCTGGAAAAACTTACGGGCAAGTGAGAGCTGTTGGTGTAGTAGGGTGCGTCGTCATTGTCACTTGCTGTGATGATGTCGGGATAGTACTTTCTGTCGTGTTTTGCCAAACGGAAAGAAGTGCTTTCTGCGGGTGTTGCTTCAAGGTTGTACAAATCACCGTATTTTTCTTGGTAGTCACTCAATTTTTCACGCATGAAGTTGAGAACGTCTTTTGTGAATTGTTGGGCAACTTCGTTTGTCAAATCTTTTTTGAGCCATTTTGCGTTGAGGCATGCTTCGTTCATACCAACAAGACCAATTGTGGAGAAGTGGTTTGCAAAGGTGCCAAGATAGTGTTTTGTATAAGGGTACAAACCTGCGTCCAAAAGTTTTGTGATGAAGTCTCTCTTGATTTTGAGGGAACGGCAAGCTGTATCCATAAGTTTTGTCAAACGTTTGTAAAAATCTTGTTCGTCTTCTGCAAGGTATGCCAAACGGGGAATGTTGAGTGTAACAACACCAATGGAACCGGTGGATTCGCCACTGCCAAAGAAACCACCACTTTTTTTGCGAAGTTCTCTCAAGTCCAAACGCAAACGACAGCACATACTTCTGATGTCGGAAGGTTTCATGTCGCTGTTGATATAGTTGGAGAAATAGGGCGTGCCATATTTTGCCGTCATTTCAAACAACAACTTGTTGTTTTCCGTTTCCGACCAGTCAAAATCTTGTGTGATGGAATAGGTAGGGATGGGATATTGGAAACCTCTGCCGTTGGCATCGCCTTCAATCATTGTTTCAATGAAGGCTTTGTTGATCATATCCATTTCTGCCTTGCAATCTTTGTATTTGAAATCCATTTCTTTGCCACCGACAATTGCATTCATTTCTGCAAGGTCATCGGGAACCGTCCAGTCCAAAGTGATGTTGGAGAAAGGTGCTTGTGTGCCCCAACGAGAAGGGATGTTTACACCATATACAAAAGATTCAATGCACTTTTTGGTTTGTTCATAGGTAAGATTGTCTACTTTGACGAAAGGTGCCAAGTAGGTGTCGAAGGAAGAAAATGCTTGTGCGCCTGCCCATTCGTTTTGCATAATGCCCAAAAAGTTGACCATTTGGTTGCAAAGTGTGGAAAGGTGTCTTGCAGGTGCAGAAGTGATTTTGCCGGGGATACCGCCCAAACCTTGTTGAATAAGTTGTTTCAAGGACCAACCTGCGCAATAACCTGTGAGCATGGACAAATCGTGCAAGTGCATTGCACCAGATTTGTGAGCATCTGCAATTTCTTTGTCGTAAACTTCGCTCAACCAGTAGTTGGCTGTGATTGCACCACTGTTGGACAAAATGAGACCACCAACCGAGTAGGTAACCGTGCTGTTTTCTTTTACACGCCAGTCCAATACGTTGAGATAGTTGTTGACTGTGTCTTTGTAGTTGAGTGCCGTTTCACCAACCTTGCGGATGTTTTCGTGTTGTTTGCGATACAAAATGTATTCTTTTGCAACGTCAGCATAACCTGCTTGAATCAACACCACTTCTGCACTGTCTTGAATATCTTCGACTGCAATGGTGCCGTTTTTGATTTTTGATTGGAAATCTGCAGTAACACGCAATGCCAACAAGTCAACGACATCCTTGTTTACTGCTTTGCCTGTTGCCTCGAATGCTTTTTCAATGGCATTTGGGATTTTGGAAAGATCAAAATCGATTGTTTCTCCGTTTCTTCTAACTACTTGATACATGATTTTTTCTCCTTTGGAAGATTTGCTAGTATAGAATACACCAAAACGTTGGGAGTGTCAATAGTTTGTGACACAATATCTTGTGTTTATTTTTAAAAAACTGTAAAAATGAACACAAGATATTGTATGTTAGACATAGGATGTATGAATAAAAATTTAGCCTTTGAATAATTAATAAAAGTTGTGAAAATTGATAAATTTTGACATTTTTTACCACCATTTCTCACCTAATTTCTTCAAATTTTGTCTTTGACGTTTTTAAACAATTTCATCCTGTTTTCAAATTTTTTACTATTGTTGTATTTTTTTAATTTTTTGTTATGGCAAAACAAAAGTTATCACCACAAGATATTGTGGCTCACTTTTGGGCAATGTATAAATATAAATTGCTCGCATAAAACTCTATTGGCAAAAAAGCCAATAAAAAAGTCCGTGACAATGCACGGACTTTTTTAGTTTTTATTTTTAAGAGGAGCAAATAACGCAAGTAAGAAAATCAATATTTCTTTTGACAAGTTCCTTTTAAAGTCTATTCGTCGACGCCTCTCAAATGCACTTGGGAAATGTATTTGGAAAGAATTTGTTGGTAACTTTTCATTTTGTCAATGGAAGCACCCGACAAATTGGGACAAATGAGTGTGCCGTTGTCCACAAATTGTTGCAAATACAATACTTTTGCTCCTTTGAGCCATTTTCCCATGCTTTCAATGGACTCATACGTGTGGAAGTTGTCCACCACCGTTGTTCTAAATTCATAGTCAACGTGATTTTGCATCAAAAAACTTGCCGATTGCATAATGGGCAAAACGTCCAAATTTTTTACACCCACAGTCATTGGATAACTTTCCAATCCGTTTTTGGCATCCATTGCAACGTAGTCCACCAAACCTTCTTCCACCAAACCTTTGAGCATCTCAAAATTGGTGCCGTTGGTGTCAAGTTTGACACAATAACCAATTTGCTTGATTTTCTTGATAAACTCGGGCAAATCTTTGTTCAAAGTGGGTTCGCCACCTGTGATGCAGACTCCTTCCAAAACTTTTTTGCGTTTTTCTAAAAAGGCAAAAAACTCTTCTTGACTGATTTCATCTTGGTCGACGTCCACCACCAAACCTGCATTGTGACAAAAAGGGCAACGATAGTTGCACCCTGCCAAAAAGACGGTGCAAGCCGTCTTGGTGGGATAATCCAATAACGTAAGTTTTTGTAAACCTTTAATTTTCATTTGTGTTCAGTACCTTTTTCAAATATTGTCCTGTGAAACTGTTGGGCTTTTGGGCAATCTCTTCGGGCGTGCCCGTCGCCACCACTTCGCCACCTTCGTCGCCACCTTCTGGGCCAAGGTCAATGATGTGGTCGGCAACCTTGATTACGTCCAAGTTGTGTTCGATAACAACCACCGAATTGCCTGTTGCCACCAAACGTTGCAAAATGGCAACAAGTTTTTGCACGTCGTAGGTGTGCAAACCTGTGGTAGGTTCGTCCAAAACGTACATGGTTTTGCCTGTGCTTCGCTTGGAAAGTTCCGTGGCAAGTTTTACACGTTGCGCTTCGCCACCCGACAAGGTGGTTGCGCTTTGTCCAAGTTTGACGTATCCCAAACCAACGTCGTACAACGTTTGCAATTTGTTGTGAATGGAAGGGATATTTTCAAAGAATTTGCACGCTTCTTCCACCGTCATATCCAACACGTCAGCAATGGATTTTCCTTTGTATTTGACTTCCAAAGTTTCTCTGTTGTAACGTTTGCCTTGACATACGGGGCAAGGAACGTAAACGTCGGGCAAGAAGTTCATGGGAATACGCAAAATTCCGTCGCCTGTGCAGTTTTCGCAACGGCCACCTTTTACGTTGAAAGAAAATCTGCCCATTTTGTAGCCACGTTGTTTTGCATCGGGTGTGGATGCAAACAATTCTCTAATGGCGTTGAAAACGTTTGTATAGGTGGCAGGGTTGCTTCTGGGGGTGCGACCGATTGCCGATTGGTCAATGTCAATGACTTTGTCAAGTTGTTCAAAGCCAACAATTTCTCTACACTTTGTTTTTTGATATCTTGCACGATTGAGCTTGTGCAACAAATTGGGCAAAAGAACTTCGTTTATCAAGGAGGATTTGCCCGAACCACTTACACCGGTGACAACGGTCAACACTCCCAAAGGGATATCCACCGTCATATTTTTGAGATTGTTTTTGGTTGCTTCCACCACCGTAAGATAACCTTTTGGTTGACGGCGTTGAGTGGGAATTTCAATTTTTCTTGCTCCCGACAAGTATTGACCTGTCAAAGATTGGGGGCAGTTGCAAACGTCGTCAAGGGTGCCTTGTACGACAATCTCCCCACCGTGAACACCTGCGCCTACGCCTACGTCCACAATGTGATCGGCACTTCTAATGGTGTCTTCATCGTGTTCAACGATAATCAAGGTGTTGCCCAAATCTCGCAAGTTTTTCAAACTTGCAATAAGTTTGTCGTTGTCTCTTTGGTGCAACCCAATGGAAGGTTCGTCCAAAATGTACAAAATACCCGTCAAGCCACTGCCAATTTGCGTTGCCAAACGAATACGTTGTGCTTCGCCACCCGACAAGGAAGAACTGCTTCTTGCCAAAGTCAAGTAGCCCAAGCCAACGTCCAACAAGAAGTTGAGACGAGCCTTTATTTCTTTGAGTACCATATAGGCAATTTTTGCCTTGGTTTGGTCAAGTTGAATATTTTCAAAAAAGTCCAAACAATTTTTGACGGAAAGTTGGCAAACGTCGTCAATGTTCAATCCATTGATTTTGACTGACAACACTTCCTTTTTGAGACGTTTTCCGTGACATACGGGGCATTCCGTTTGCGTCATGTAGTCTTCATACATACGCTTTGCCCACTCACTTGCCCCTTGATAACGTCTTTCCATTGTGTTCAAAATGCCTTCAAAAGGTCTTTCATAAGAAGAAAAACCCTCGGCATACTTTTCGCCGTACATCAACACGTCCACTGCTTCTTGGGACAATTGTTCAAAAGGAGTGTCCAAAGAAAAGTTGTAATTTTTTGCAAGTTGTTCCACCTTTGAATACAACCAACCACTCATATCAAAGTTGAAGCCCATCACTTTTATTGCACCTTGCGATATGCTTTTGGTCATATCGGGCACAATCAAGTTGACGTCAAACTTTTGTTTGAAGCCCAAACCGGTACACTCGGGACATGCTCCAAAAGGAGAGTTGAAGGAAAACATTCTGGGTTCCAACTCTTCAATGGTGATGCCACAGTCGGGACAAGAATATTTGTCCGAATACAACGTCTCTTCCACGTCCGTTTTGATAATTACCAATCCGTCAGCCAACTTTTGTGCCGTTTCAATGCTGTCTGCAAGGCGTGTTTGAATGCCATCTTTGACCACAAGACGGTCCACGACAACGGAAATGGAGTGTTTGATATTTTTTTCCAAATCAATTTTGTCATCCACCGTGTAGGCTTTTCCATCCACAAAAAGTCTTACAAAACCCGCCTTTTTAACGTCGTCAATCAACTTTTGATGTTCGCCCTTGCGAGAACGTACCATGGGCGCCAAAATTTGCACACGACTGCCTTGTTCCAATTGGAAAACTCTGTCGGAAATTTGGTCAACGGTAGTTTTGCAAATTTCTTTACCGCAGTTGGGACAATAGGGTGTACCAATGCGAGCAAAAAGCAAACGCAAATAGTCGTAAATTTCCGTGACCGTTCCCACCGTAGAACGAGGATTGTGACTGGTGGTCTTTTGGTCAATGGAAATGGCAGGGGAAAGTCCTTCAATGGATTCCACGTCAGGCTTGTCCATTTGTCCCAAAAATTGACGGGCATAAGCAGACAAACTTTCCACGTATCGTCTTTGTCCTTCGGCAAAAATCGTGTCAAATGCCAAACTAGATTTGCCACTGCCTGAAATACCGGTAAACACCACCATTTTATCTTTGGGTATGGTCAAGGAAACACTTTTGAGGTTGTTTTCCTTGGCGTTTTTGATAACTATTTTATCTTTCATTTTTTCTTAACTTCTTTTCTATTTTTGATGCTTGTTCTCTATACAAAATTGCCTTTTCAAAATCCAACTGCCCTGCAGCAATTTTCATTTGTTGCAATACACGTTGCAATTCCCTTTCCAAACTTTCGTGAGAGTCTGCCTCTTTGGGTTTGAAGGAAATTTCCAAACTGTTTTTTACGTTATGCTCAATCGTCTTGGGAGTTATACCATGAGCAACGTTGTATTCGTGTTGAATTTTTCTTCGACGATTTGTTTCGTCAATGGCACGTTTCATACTGTCTGTGATGACGTCTGCATACATTACCACACGGCCTTTGACGTTTCTTGCAGTTCTGCCAATAGTTTGAATGAGTGAAGTTTCACTGCGCAAAAAACCCTCTTTGTCCGCGTCAAGTATGGCAACAAGTTGAACTTGGGGCAAGTCCAAACCTTCTCTCAAAAGGTTGATGCCCACCAACACGTCAAAGTCGCCTCGTTTGAGTGCCGAAATAATTTCCACCCTTTCCAAAGTGTCAATTTCGCTGTGCATATATCTAACTTTGATATCTCGTTTTGCAAGGTACTCGGTAAGACTTTCGGCCATTTTCTTTGTCAAAGTCGTGACAAGAACGCGTCCTTTGTCGTCAATGACGTTGTTGATTTGTTCAATCAAGTGGTCAATTTGTCCTTGCACTTTTACCACTTCCACCTTGGGGTCAAGCAATCCCGTGGGACGAATAAGTTGCTCGGCAACGTTGTCTGCTTGAGAAAGTTCGTATTGTTGAGGGGTTGCAGACAAACAAATCATTTGTCCAACCTTTTGGTCAAACTCGTCAAACACCAAAGGTCTGTTGTCATAAGCACTTGACAAACGAAAACCATAGTCAACAAGGTTGGTTTTTCTTGCTCGGTCACCGTTGTACATACCCCTTATTTGAGGAATTGTGATGTGACTTTCGTCAATGAAAGTGACAAAATCTTCAGGGAAATAGTCCAACAAAGTAAAAGGCGTTTGCCCCACCGTTCTACCGTCAAAGTAGCGAGAATAATTTTCAATACCCGAGCAGTAGCCAATTTCTTTGAGCATTTCGCAATCGTAGGTTGTGCGCTGACGCAAACGTTGTGCTTCAACAATTTTTCCTGCTTGTTCAAAGTCGTTGGATTCTTTTTCCAAATCGGCTTTGATTTGAGCAATTGCTCCGTCCAAAGTGATGCCTTCCACTACGTATTGCGTTGCAGGGAAAATGAGTATGTGGGAAAGTTCCGTTTTGACGTTGCCCGTCACCACGTCCGTTTCCACAATGCGTTCCACTTCATCGCCAAAAAATTCAATGCGCACTGCCGTTTGGTCGTAGTTGGCTGGAATAACTTCCACCACGTCACCACGCACACGGAAAGTTCCTCTGGAAAAATCAACGTCGTTGCGTTGGTACTGAATTGCCACAAGATGTTTGATGACGTCTTCACGGCTGATTTGGTCGTTGGGTCTGAGCGACAACGAAAGTTTGAAAAAGCCTTCGGGTGCCCCCAAACCAAAAATGCAAGAAACACTTGCCACAACGATTGTGTCGTGTCTTTCATACAACGAACAAGTTGCCGAGTTGCGAAGTCGGTCAATTTCTTCGTTGATGTCAATTTCCTTTTCTATATACAAATCTCTTGACGGAATGTAACTTTCCGGCATGTAGTAGTCATAGTAGGAAACAAAAAATTCCACTCTGTTTTCGGGGAAAAACTCTTTTAATTCATTGCAAAGTTGGGCTGCAAGCGTTTTGTTGTGACAAATGACCAAAGCAGGGCGATTGACGTTGGCAATGACGTTTGCCATGGTAAAAGTCTTGCCACTGCCCGTAACCCCTTTGAGCACTTGTGTACGCAAACCGTCACGAAGCCCCTGAGTAAGTTTTTCTATTGCTTGTGGTTGATCGCCACAAGGTTTGTATTTTGAGTGAAGTTTGAAATCCATTATGCGTTAAGTTTGTAAATTTCGTTAAGTCCAAACAAGGAAAGTTGTCTGTCCACCACGTCAAAAATGTGTTCGATATCTTCAATAATTTCTGCCAAGCCACCTGTTGCAACGACTTTTACGTTGTCCAAGTTGCTTTCTTTTTTAATTCTTTCAATGATATATTTCACTTCGCCAACCGTTCCAAAGACAATGCCACTTTGAATTGCATTTGTGGTATTTGTACAAATGGTCTTTTTGGGACGTTCCAACTGAACGGAAGGAAGTTTGCTTGTCTTTGAAGAAAGGGAATCACTTTTTGCCTTGATACCCAAAGTTATGCAACCACCCAAAAACTCTTTTTTCTCGTTGACTACGTTGAAAGTCGTTGCCGTACCAAAATCTACCAATACAAAGGGTGCACCATACTTTTTGATGGCTGCAACGCAAGTGACAATTCGGTCACTGCCCAATTGTTTGGGAAATTCGTATTTGATGGAAAGTCCTGTTTTGACGCCAACTCCCACCATGATGGGTTTTATTCCAAAAAGGTTTTTGATGAGATTGACAAAAGTATATTCCAACTGAGGAATAACGCAAGAGAGGATTGCACCCGTTACGTCGGACACTTTGATATTGTTGTTGGTCATCATTTGCACCAACATTGCGCTGTATTCGTCACTTGTGCGATTGATGACGGTTGTCATTTTGAAGGAATTTTCCAGCTTGTCGTTTTGGAAAAAACCCAATTTTACGTTGGTGTTGCCAATATCTACTGCTAAAATCATTGTTCAATCTCCTTTATTTTTGCTTCAATGCCCCAATGCAACGCTCTCCGACAACCAATAACCACGTGAGGTACCAAAATCATCGCGCAAAGGTATTCGGGCAAAATGTTGGTGTATAAAACAATACGTATGGTTTGAAACAAGCCTTGAAACTCGTTGCCCAACGCTTGTTGGTAAATGCCCAAAGCAGTCAAATACAACACCGTGTTGCACACCAATCCAAAAAAGGTGCCAATTGTGATTGCAACCGTTTGTCTTAAATACAAATTTTGATTGTTTTTCATCAAAAACAAAATAAACTTGTATATAGCAAAGGCCACGATACCCACTGCCATGCGAGGAAGTATCGAGACCAACGGATTTAAATTATTTATTTCGCCAAATGCAATTGCCTTTACAAAACTTGCCACGCCAAAAAACAATCCTGCAAAAAACGCAGTTGACCATTGATTGCGTATAAAACAAAAACAAAATACTACAAGTAAAACGAAAACGGCCGTTGAGGTTGGCAAACCCAAACTCAACAATCTGTCCAACATCATTGCCACGAAAATGACGGCAAACATGATGCCACACAAAGCCAATTGATAAGTTGATTTCTTCATATAACCTCCGATACGCCTTGCCAAGCAATGGCGTTCAAAAAGAAAACACTCTAAAAGTTGTAAGTATCGCTAATTCCGTCATGCGACCTAAATACATTATATACCAATTTTGTCAAAAGTAAAGGGGTTTTTCAAGTAACACTTTTTTGAGTATTTGTATATAAATAAAGCAGACAACAACCTATGTTGTTAAAAATTGCGGAGGTGAAAAAATGTTTAACGGACTATTTGATGAACACAACGGCGATTGTGGTTGTGGCGGTACCCCTAGAGGTGGTTGCAACTGCACGTGGATTGTTTTGATTTTGTTGTTCTGCTGTTGCTGTGGTGGAAAAATGAAAAACTTCACAGTCACCATCAATCCTTGCTGTCTAATCTTGCTTGGTGCATTGCTTTTCTGCACAGGCGGTGTCAAAGTTGGCGACGGCAAATAATCAACCGGCATAAACATAAACAAACAACGCATACGACAGTATGCGTTTTTTGCACAAAAAAAAGCAGGTGAAAAACACCTGCTTTTCAACTTTTTAATTTTTAGCCTGCAAAACCACTAAGCGTGCCAAGGATTTGTTCCCAAATTTCAGGGAAGAATTGAGGGATAACGCACAATGCAAGCAAAATGATAACGAAAATTGTTTGCAACAAGCCTTTATTAAAGCCCCATTCCAATGCTACCAAACCAGCCAAAACCAATGCTGCGTTGGGAAGAATATAGTTGATGATAACGTCGTAAACTTGTGCAACAAGTTCTGCGGGAAGTTGAATGTTGAGTGCGTTCAAAAGAACGAGAAGCATTCTAAAACCCAATGCGAACAAAATTACCACTGATGCAAGTTTTGCAAGTTTATCCAAAAGTTCAGAAAGACCATTGTTGTGTGCCATGTTTGTTACCTCCATATATCGTGATATTGATACATTTTTTTTATTTTATATGATTATGCTATCACAAAATTTCCAAAAATGCAAGAAGCTGTGACAAAATTTTACTTTTTATTAATAAGTTTGTCGTCAAGTTCGGCTTCTTTGTCGTCAAATCCAATGCCAATGACCTCTCTTACGTTTTCCACGTAAGCAAAGGCTTTGCTATCAACGTCGGCAATGATTTTTCTTGCTTTTGTCAATTGGCGTTTGTTGATGACGCACATAACAACGCCTTTTTCTGCTCCGGAATAGCCACCAATTGCTTTGATGATGGTTGTTCCGTGTTTCAACCCTTCGGACAATGCTTTGGACATTTCTTCTGCGTTGTCTGTTGTAATTTCCACTTCCAAGTTGGAAGAAAAACCTCTAAACAAATATTCTTTTACAATTTCCGATACGAACAACGTTGCAACGGAATATACCAAAACGTCAACGTCTTGCAAAATGAAAGAGGCCACGACGATGACAATGCTGTCCATCAACATGATAAGACGAAAACTTTGTTGACTTCTCAAACCAAATTTTGCTTGTGCCAAAAGGCCAACGATATCACTGCCACCTGTAGAGCCATTGACAAACAACATCAAAGGCAATGCCAAGCCACCCAACACACCACCAATCAAAATCCATGCGATGACGTCAGATTCGTTGAAGGTAATAAGACTGGCAACGTCAAAATATCTGAGCAACAACATAATGGTTGCCGTCAACAAAATGTATACGATTGTTCTGAAAGAAAACTTTTTGTTGAATTGTAAGACGGCAAAGACAATCAAGGGAATATTGAGAAATAACAACCACCAACCTGCATAGAAAATGCTTGATTGTTCCGACAATTTCAAACTGAGCAAAGTTGCAATACCTGCAACGGTGCCGTAAACGACGTGGTTGGGAATAAAAATCAACTCTACTGCAACTGCGGTGCAAATGGATGCCACAATCAAAGCGCTGTATTTGATAAAATAACTTTTCAACTTTTTCATTTGAGTTCACCTGTTTCGTAAGGTTTGTTAAATTGAGGACGAGAAAAAACTGCTTCCACTTCCTTTACGTAGGAGAAATTGTTTCCCGCATTGCGCAAAATTCTTTTCAATCTTGCACTTTGTCTGTATTGAACAACAACGATAAGCATTGTTCGGTCGGTCTTTTGACCGTTTGCATCATAAACGTCAACTTTTGTTACACCACGCATAAATGCCTTTGTGATTTGTTCGGCCAATTGATCTCCTTGTGTCGTAATGATGGTAAAACGTAAAGGACGGTCAAAGCCACGATTGAGCGATTCCATCATGCCACTGGCAGAAAATGCCAAAACCAACGAGTAGATGACTTTGAGCAAGTCTTTAACTACCAATGCACCCATTGCCAAAATTGCCATGTTGCAAGTAATGATGACGGAGGAAATGTCCACTTCTGGACGATATTTGTGAACAATTCGACCAATGATTTCCGTACCACCATTGCTTCCATTGACATCTGATGCCAAATACATTGCAATACCCACCAAAACGCCACCACCGATTGCGTTCAAAATTGTGCCTTGTGCGTCCACGAAAACAAGGTTTTCAGGCAAAAATTCCAAAAACACTGAGCAAATTGCCGTAGAGTAAATGGTCTTGATGGTAAAGTCGCTTTTGACAAAAATTATTGCACAAACAAGCAACGGAACGTTGAGAACAAAGTACAAAATTGACATATCAAAGTTTGTAATGTAGTGCAAAACTGACGACAAGCCGGAAACACCCCCTGGAATCAACTGAACTGGGGTGGTAAAAAGGTGCAAAGAGACGGCATTTAGAAATGCCGCCAAAGTGATTGTCAAATATTCGTATGTCTTTTTCAACACTTTTTTCATCAACTAGAATATATTCCTTTGCAATTTTTTTGTCAACGTATTGACAATATTTTAACGCTCCTTTTTGACAAAAAAGGCAATGGAAAATCCGTTGTCCAACAACAAAAATTCGCGTTTGTCTGAAAGCAATTTGGCTGTTACGAAAAAGTCGCCAGACGCCCCTGCCAAATTGAAAATTTGCAAACAATAAATGGGCCAAAACCAATCTTTGAGCAACAACAAATTCAAAAGAAGAAACACCACGAAAAACACCACTACCGGAGCAAGTCCAATGACAACGTAGGGAATTTTTGCATAGTAGGCGTTACTGCCACAATAGGCGTATTTGAAACTTACGCCAAAGTTAAGTTTGCATTTGGGAACAAAAATTTTGAAAAACAATCCGTGAATCAATTCGTGACAAATCACGTATGCCACACTACCCAAAATGATGACGACAATTTTTGCAATCAAGTCACCTACCAAAAGACTTTCTCCGTCATATTGCACCATAGGGGAGGATTTACTCAACAAAACACCCATTGCCACCGTCAAGGCAATGACAACCAATTGTATGATGGCAACGACCAAAAGTTGTTTTTTATTGCTTTCTAAATTGATGCCGTCAGTTTTGACAAAACCTTCCGGCAAAGAGAGTGTACTTTTCATAATATGCTCCAAATTTTTCAATACCATTATACTTCTGCTTTTTTCAGTTGTAAATGCCTATCATATTTTTTAAAAAAACATCTGTTTCACTTTTACTCACCAATTAACCAAAAATTTTTACAAACTTCGACAAAATTCGACAAAAATAGTGCTCCACATTTGTTCTTTTGTGTGTTACAATGTCTTTGTAAATCAAAAATTCACAAAAAAAGCAAATTAGGAGAAAAATGATTAAACTTGGACTTATCGGACAACAAGATATTGCCGAAAACCTCAAAAACAACCAAAACTTTGAAATTGAATTTGATTGTGCCGACGGCCGTGCTCAACAATATTTGCAAAATTGCCAAGCCGATTTGGTAATGTGCGATCTCATTATGGAAGGGGTGGACGGATTTACTCTGTTGGAGCAATACCCCAACGTAAAATTTGTTGTTGCAAGTCAACTGAAAAGCGAAGTTTTCATTTTGAAAGCTCTTGAATTGGGAGCTTTGGAATATATCGTAAAACCTGTGGACGACGCAGTTTTGGAATTTCGTTTGAAAAAATGTTTGGAAACAAAAGCCGTCAACACAAAACACGTTCGCACCAAAAGTTTTGCTGAGAAAACTCTTGACGAAAGATTGGCAAACATTTTCATTTCCGTTGGCATCCCTGCTCACATAAAAGGTTATCAATTTTTACGTGAAGGAATAAAATTGGCTGTGGACAATCCCGGAATAATCAACAGCATCACAAAAGGACTGTACCCTGCCATTGCTTTAAGATACAAAACCACTGCTTCCAAAGTGGAACGTGCAATTCGTCATGCAATTGAGGTGGCTTGGGCAAGGGGCAAAATTGAAAACTTGAATTCCTTGTTTGGCGTCAAAGTATATTCTCAAAACGACAAACCCACCAACGGAGAATTTATTGCACTTTTGTGCGACAAAATGCTGTTGGAAATGGTAGACTGATGCACCTTTTTTGAAAACACTTTGTGCGTTTTAAAAGTCGTTAAAAGAACGAATTTTTTCGTTCTTTTTTTTGTGCGAAAGACTTTTTAATTACTTTTTATCAAATTCAATACTTTTGTTCAAAAGTAGTAGACAAGCGTAAATTTTTATGTTAAAATGCAGTTACAAATGAAGAATACTTGCTTACAAAGGAGAAAATCATGTTGAAAGTTGCAATTATCGGTCAAGAGGAAATTTACCAAAGCGACAAATTTGACGTTCCTTTTTATGACGATGGCGAAAACGCATACGAATTGTTGAAAAGCACTCCAACAGACTTTGCTTTGATTGACATTTTTATGAAAAAAGCAGATGGGCTGAAATTGATTAAAGATTTTTCATTGGTGAAATTTATCGTTGCAACGCAATTGAATAGTGACGTTTACAAACATTACGCTAAAAAATTGGGTTGCGTGGAATATTTGCAAAAGCCCGTTTCACTTGAAGATTTGGAAGCCGTTTTGGAAAAACATATCAAAGACTAACAAAAAAGAGAAAGCCCATTTGCTTTCTCTTTTTTTAATCTTCAACCGTTATTTGACAACTGCCAAAAAACTTTCCGTCTGTTGCGCTGACTGCAACAACGTCGTCACACGCCTTGATCACAGCCATAGCTCTACCAAAATAGGTGTCGGTGACGTCGCCACAATAGGACGTTTGGTTGTATGGACAGGCACTGCCCACTGCCAAAAGTTGTCCACCGCTGACGTTGACCTTGATTTTTCCACGTTTCAAAGGTTTAATTGTGCCATTTTGATCGGTGTAGTCCAAGTGAACGAAACAAAGGTGTCCACGTTTTACCTTTGGCTTTTCAGCTGCAACAGAAAGGATTGTTTCTCTTTCTGCTGTAACAAGGCTGTTGCGCGACAATTCTTTGTCATTTTTGTCCAAAGCAACGGCGGTCAGTTGACCATCATAATATTTAATTTTGAAAATATATCTGCAATTTTTTCTAAAAGATTTTTTGCCCACCAAATTGTCGTTGAGATACAATGCAATTTTGGGTGCACGGCTGTACACTTCCACCACCGCTTTTCGTCCACGCAAACCGCGCCACGACCAAGAAGGGATTGCGTTGGTAAATTTCCACGCAGACGGCGAGTGCTTGTCTTTGGTGTGATTTACAGGGCGCACGGCAATTTGAGGCTTGTCTTCCAACTCAAAAGCTACCTTTGTATATAAGGCTTCGCCCAAAGGATTGCCAATCAAATCCAAACGCCCCGAGCCGGCACTTACCCAACCCACGTCGCCCAAAAAATCTTTGGCATAATCTTTGTATTCCCAAGACCCAATGGCAACCTCGCCAAGATAGTCCATGCCTGCCCAAACAAAATCGCCAATGATTGAATTGTGCTCTTTGGCAAGGTTATAAAACTTGTAGGCGTCCGAGCAAAAAGTTTCGCTTCCCAAAATAACTCGGTCAGGGTACTTTTTTACGTCGCCTTTGTAGCGCAAAATGCCATAGTTGTATCCTGCAACGTCCATTGCAG
>JAFQWS010000019.1 GCA_017407305.1 Clostridia bacterium | reverse complement strand
GTTCGTCCTGAGCCAGGATCAAACTCTTGAGTTTAATCTGACTATCTTAACTTCGGTTATTGTTCATAACCGCTGGCTAAAATCCTTAATAAAATTGACTGTGTTTAAATTCGTTTCTTTACTATTCAATTGTCAAGGTTCATGCTGTCTGATTTGCCGACAGCTTAGATATAATACCACCTAGCAAATTTATTGTCAACGATTTTTACAAAGTTTTTTAAACTTTTTTTTATTTATTTTTCAATAAATTTTTTAGGCTTTTTTTGTGCCTTTTTGGCACTTTTTAGCCTGTTTTTGAGTGGTTTTTAACTATTTAATTGTTTGAAGTCTATTTTTTGACTTGCTGTCAAAGGTAATTTTTTAATTTCTATGCCAACAGGTCTTTCCCATTTTGCCAATTTTTGCCTGCACGTTTTTTTGACGTTGGACAAAATTTGTTCTTGATCGCCTTCAACTTCCAAAAAGGCTTTTAATACCGACCCTTTGTAAGGATGGGCAACGACGGCAACAAGGCATCTTGCAACACCTTCCACCTTTTCAATTTCCCTTTCTACGTCACTGGGGAAAACGGTGATGCCACCCACCTTTGCAATTCGTTTTATTCTATCCTTATAATATATATAGCCGTCTTGATCGACGCAACCCCAATCGCCTGTTTTTAACCAGCGTTTTTGGCCGTGTTGGAAAACAACTTGATTGGTGGTTTTTTCATCATCAAAATAGCCCAAAAACAAGCCTTCGCCACCAATGCAAATTTCACCTTGAGTGCCACGAGGCATTTTTTTGCCATTTTCAAACACTTCTGCAACTGAATTGGAAAAACACAATCCCATGCTGTCTTGTTTGAAGTTGGGTTTTGTGTTGACACAAGAAACACCCGTACATTCGGTAAGGCCATAACCTTCGTCCAAAGTGGCAGTGCCACCAACGCTTTTTACTGCGTTGTCAAATCGTTCTTTTACACTTTTGGGAAGTCGGTCGCTTCCACAAAAGGCATAGCGCAACTTGCGCAAGCCTTTGGAAGGGAAATCTTTGTGGCGAGTAAGTCCATCGAAAAGAGTGGGGACACCCGCCATATAGTTGATTTTGCCCTTAGATATCAATTTTACCGCCTGTTTTGTGGAATAGGCAGGAAGCAACAAAACTTTTATTCCGTTGGCAAGCATGGTATGTAAACAAGCACCCAAACCAAATGCGTGGAACAAAGGTAGGGCACAAAGCATACACCTTTGTTTTTCAAGATGATCGCCACAAATGACGTCGATTGTGCTTTTTTGGGTGGAAATAAAGTTGCCGTTGGACAACATAACCGCCTTTTCTTCTCCGGTAGTTCCACCACCGTGCATAATAATTGCCAATTGGTCGTATTCGCCGACACTTTGGGTGGGTTGTACCTTTGTTTTTATCAATTGACTGAAATTATATAAATTTTTAGTGTTTCTACGTTTTTGAGCCACTTGGCTTTTCACTGCCCACTTATATACACCAATCAAATATTGTTCAGTGTTGCAAACCACCAATTTGTAATCGCCAAAAAGTTGATCTGCATACTCGTTGACCACCACGTCGGACACAAACAACATTTTGCTTTTTGTCATTTGGGCGTACTTTCTCAACTTGTAAACAGGCAAAAGAGGGTGCATCATATTGCATACTGCACCAATTTTGTTGGCTCCGTACAACAAAGTGACTGCACAAACAACGTTGGGCAAGGCAATGGAAATGCAATCTCCCTTTTTGATGCCAAATTGCGTCAATACTGATGCCACTTTGTCAATTTCTTTCCACAACTTTTTGTAAGTTATCTTTTGGCCAAAATATTGTAAGGCAATTTTGTTGGCAAATTGCTCTTTTTTTATGTCTTGGTATAAATTGTTGATTAAAGCCATCCTAAAATACCACCCAAGGCAACAAAGAAAATTTGTGCGCCTATGTAAATAAATAAACAATATTTTCCAGAAAATGTGAAAGGTATCAAATATTTTTCGTTGACGAAAGGGAACAAGGTTTTTCTTTCCTTATACAACACCTTTGACAACATTGCGCCAATCATAAAAAATCCCAATGCAGGAAAAAGGTTGAGATGGTCGCCCGGCGAATTGGCAAACAACGTGCTGTTGTAGAAGAATATTGATTGAAAAGGTGTCAAGGGGGTTTTTATAATGTTGTTGAGATAGTGATAACCCAAAATAATTACCACCACCGACACAATGGACACCACCGAATACAAAATTGTTTTGCCCGTCTTGTTGCATTTGACAAAAACAAGGTCAATCAAAGACCACATAAGTGTGCACGTGGCAATTACGTGAAGCACGTTGAAAGTAATTGTCATTCCGACAAAACCGAAAAGATTTTCCAACATATAGGTGACGAAAGTGAAAGCAAAGGAAAATCCCGCCATCTTTACACCACGTTTGAAATTGCTTTTTGACAAGGCGCAAGAAAGCCCAGCAATAAATACGAACAGCATAATACATCCGTATTGAATAACTGCCCTGACGTCTCCTGCCAAATTGTAACCCAAATAATAGTTGACGGCAAAAGACTTCAACGCAAGTCCAAACTCACTTGTAAAACGAAATAAAAAGGCACAGTCGTACAAAAAGTGATCAAAAGTAACCAACCAAATTAAAAGGCCACGCACAAAATCCACTTCCCATACTCTTTTTTGGGGAAGTGGTTGTTGCGCCAAAATTTCAATTTCTTGTTGAATTTGTTCTTCCGTCATTTTTCCACAGTTTCTATCGTGCCACCACCAAGACATTGCGTTTGGTCATAGAAAACTGCAAATTGTCCGGGGGTAACTGCCCTTTGTTTTTCATCAAAGACCACTGTTGCATCCTTCCCGTTGACGTGGACGGTGACACTTTGTTCTTCTTGTCTGTATCTAAATTTTGCAAAACACTTGAAAACCTTTTGTTGGGGACGGCTGGGAATCCAATTGACGTTGGAAACCGTGCAACTTTTGGAAAGCAAAACGCTTTCGTCTCCGTGAGAAACAATCAAACGATTGTTTTTGAGATCCTTTTCCACAACGAACCACCTTGATTGGTTGTCTTGCGTTCCACCCAAACCAAGTCCACGACGTTGTCCCAAAGTGTAGTACATCAAACCAATGTGTTTGCCCACCACTTTTCCATCTATGGTGACAATGTCTCCTTGTTGATTGGGCAAATATTGTTGCAAAAATTGTCTGAAATTTCTTTCGCCAATAAAGCAAATTCCTGTGCTGTCTTTTTTTTGAGCAACACACAAACCAAGCTTGTCAGCGATTTCTCTTATTTGAGGCTTTTCCAAATCTGCCAAGGGGAACAAAACGTCCGCCAACTGACTTTGCGAAAGTTGGTTGAGAAAATAGGTTTGGTCTTTGTTTTTGTCCTTTGCTTTGAGCAAACGATGAACACCGTCTTGGTGGGATATGCCACAATAGTGTCCCGTTGCAACGTAATCTGCACCAAGCGCCTTGGCATATTGCAAGAAAGGACCAAATTTGATTTCCCTGTTGCACAAAACGTCAGGGTTGGGGGTGCGACCTTTTTTGTATTCCTCCAAAAAGTAGGAAAATACTTTGTCTTGATATTGTTTGGCAAAGTTGACGGAATAGTAAGGTATGTCCAAAATGGCGCAAACCTTTTTTACGTCTTCAAAGTCGTTGGCGGCAGTACAAACACCATTGGGATCAACTTCTTCCCAATTGTGCATAAACAAACCGATAACTTTGTATCCTTGCTCTTTTAAAATGTGGGCTGCCACGGCGCTATCTACGCCACCGGACAAACCGATAACTACCGTTTTCATTTTCTTAATCTTTTGCGTGTAAGCAATTTGAGTGTTTCAATAAACTCTTGATTGTTGGCTGTGCAAGTGAGCATATCCAACAATTCTTGCGTGGCACCTTCTTGGTTGTCCAATGCGCGTCTAATCAGATACATGCCTTCCATTTGTGCAGGTGTCAAAAGCAAATCTTCACGTCTTGTGCCACTTTTTGCCAAGTCAATGGCAGGGAAAATACGTTTTTCGCTGAGACGTCTGTCCAAGTGAATTTCCATGTTGCCTGTGCCTTTGAACTCTTCAAAAATGATGTCGTCCATTTTGCTTCCTGTGTCCACCAATGCCGTTGCCAAAATGGTGAGCGAACCACCATTGACGATTTTTCTTCCTGCGCCAAACAACTTTTTGGGCATTTGCAAAGCTGAAATGTCCAAACCACCCGTCAAGGTGCGACCGGAAGCACTCATTGTTTGGTTGTAGGCACGAGCAAGACGAGTGATGGAATCCATCAAAATCATTACGTCTTGTCCCAATTCCACACGTCTTATGGCGTTTTTGACAACCATTTCGGCAATTTGTTGATGATGACCGGGTGTTTGGTCGAAGGTGGAATACACCACTTCGCAATCAACCGAGTCTATAAAATCGGTAACTTCTTCGGGACGTTCGCCCACCAAAAGCACCGTCAAGTGAATTTCCGGATGGTTGGTTGTAATTGCTTGGGCAATTTTTTTGAGCAAAATCGTTTTGCCCACTTTGGGAGGTGCGACAATCAAACCACGCGAACCTTTGCCCAAAGGTGCCACCAAATCAACGGCACGAAGAGCAAATTCGTTTTTCATTTCTAAATTTATTCTTTCATTGGGAAAGCGGGTTTACTTTTGTCAAAACTGATACGTTTGGGCAGTTGGTCGCATTTAACGTCGTTGATTTCAAAAATAAAAATAAGGCTGGATGCGTTTTTGTCTTTGAAACGGCGAACACGTGCTTTCAATTTGTCGCCCGAGCGCAAGGAAAATCTTCTTATTTGTTGCGGAGGCACGTAGACGTCACCATTTTGTGATGCGCTGTAATTTTCCAAGCGCAAAAAACCATAGCCTTCCGGACGTACGTCCAAAATGCCTTCCACGGTATAATCGTCTTGTTCTTCTTGCAAATTTTGTTGGTCTTCAATGGGAAAAGTTTCTTGTTCTTGTACTGCGTTAAGTTGAACTGCAAGTCCTCTTTTGGGTGGTCTGCCCGATTTTTTGGGAACAGCAGGCGTTTTTTCACCCAAATAAACAGCGATGATTTCCTCGGCAAGTTGAGACTTGTTCATAGACGACGGTCTAATGTCAAAAGAATCACGCGCAGTTGTACGCATGTCCGCCAAAGTCATGTTGGCAAGAGCATCTTCCAGCTGTTGCAAATTTTTGAATTCCATTGTTTGCCTCCGATAAATAAAATAAGTTAAAGTAAAAGTTTGATAAAAGTAAAAAAGAAGAAAAAAATATTTTGTTTTTTATCTTTTTCATTTTAATACTAGACAACTTTGTTGTCAATTTAATTGTATGTAAAAACAGGCTAATGATTGCCTGTTTTTTTTGTCACATTACCGTGTAACCTTCCGTTCCTTTTATCACTTTGAAAATTTGAATTTCTTTCAAACTGTCCTTTTCCAAATAGACAAAGTATTGGTCCTCTCCTGCCCAACCACTTACTTCATAACAAAGATAGAATTGTCCGTTTTTTTCCACGTAGGCTTTGTTTACGCTGTCCACCTTCAAAAAGTCTTTGACAACTTCTTTTGCTTTGTTTTGGTCAAAATCTTCAAATTGCAAGTCGCGTTGTTGATGATTTTTGTGATAGGACTTTGCTTCCAAACCAATCAACTTGCCGTCGGTGGCGGAAATGCTGATTTTTACCATGTCACAATAGACAATGACGTCCTTTTCCACCGTTGTCATATTGACGTAGTAAACGTTGTTTTGCTCTTTGGAAACCCAAATTGCTTCCACGTCCAAATTTGCCTTTTTTGCAAACTTTTGGGCGATATCTATTGCTTGTTCTTTGGTAAGATTGCTTTCGCCGTCAGTTGCATAGGAAGAAATTTCCAACACTCTTCCGTCCGTCAACATATCCACGTCAAAGACACCTTGTTTTGTTGTGACCGTGTATTCACTGATGGGCTGTCCTTTGATTTTTCGCACCAATTCCACGCTTTGCACTTGGTAATCGCTCAACATTTCTTCAATTTTTTTGGGAATTGCATCCATTTGAGATACTCCCACCTTGTAGCCACCTGTCTTTATGCTGTCGGAAAAAGGGCCGTCATAAATAAGTTTGTCGTACTCGAAAAGGTTGGTTTGCACCTTGCCCATAAAATCGTTGAGAAGGTTGGCTCCATTTTGAAACATGCTGTTTGTGATTGCCATCTTGCCGTTGCCCATTGCCATTTTGTTCAAACTTGTGTAAAAAGTTTTGGAAATTCTTTTTAGTTGTGACAAACTTCCCATTTGTTTTGCCGTCAAATTGTTTCCTTGGGCAAGTTGTTTTGTCAAATAAATTGAGTAGTCGGCCACTTGGTTGAGATATTTGTAAATACTTTCTACCACTTGACCGTCCTCAATGGGAAGATAACTTAAATCGTTGACTGCCGATTGTGCCAAGGCGCACACTTTTACCAAACTTTCCGTCTGACTTGCCCCATCAATGCTTGCTTGTGCTTTGCCAAGGTTTACCTCGATGTTTTTGATGCTGTCCGTCAGTTGATACACCGATTGTTGATATTTGTTCTCCAACTGACGTTTGTAGTAGTTTTCGTCATCAATGGTGTTGCTGGACAAATCTTTGAGCAAATTTTGATAAAAGCCAACGTACCAAATGCCCACCGCAATTGACAAAATCAACATCACCGACAAAAAGGAAATCCAAAAGTTTTTGATATTTTTCGTCTTTACCATAATTTCCTCCTTATGCACAGAAAATGTGCTTTCCTATGGTCGTCAGTTGAGGTCTTGACCATATCCACGCGCTTGTTGCAGTTTGAGGGTTGAAGTAGTATATTGCTCCACCTGTGGGATCCCATCCGTTGAGCGCATCTTGGGCTGCTTTTTGACACTCGCTGTTTGTGCCAAGATTTATTTGTCCGTCATCCACGCAAGTAAATGCACCTTTTTGATAAATCACACCGGAAATTGTGTTGGGAAAGGCAGAAGAACGAATTCTGTTCATAACCACTGCTCCCACTGCCACCTTGCCCGTGTAACTTTCGCCACGCG
>JAFQWS010000018.1 GCA_017407305.1 Clostridia bacterium | reverse complement strand
GTCCATCAAAATGGCGTCGTAGTCTTGACCGTGTTTTTCAAATTGATCCAACACCATCAAACCATTTTTGGCAAAGTCACAACTAGCCCCTTCCATTTCAAGAAGAGTCTTGACAATTTCGCAATTGAGGTCATCATCTTCTGCAACGAGAAAATGCAATCCTTTTAATACACTGTTTTCACTATCAATTTTGTTCATATTTGCCTCTTGTAACCAACAAACGATGAATCGTTCGTTTTAAATCGTTCATATTGATAGGCTTTGCCAAGTGACCATTCATTCCACTTGCCAAAGATTTGTTGACGTCTTCTTTGAAAGCATTGGCCGTCATTGCACAAATAACGACGGATTTGCTTTGTGGATGGTTGCAAGCACGAATAACCGCAGTTGCTTGGAAACCATTTAGACGAGGCATTTGTACGTCCATCAAAATGAGGTCGTATTTGCCTTTTGGAGATTCCACAAACATTTTTACTGCTTCTTCACCATCTTGAGCGCGATCTACAATGCCACCTTCCAACTCAATCAACTCTTTCAAAATTTCGGCGTTGATGTCGTTGTCCTCGGCAATGAGAATCTTGACTCCTTTCAAAGCATCTTTAGGAACGTCTTGCACGACTTTTGATTTTGATTTTTCAATGCCTTTAAGCGGGAGGTCAACGGTAAACACCGTACCAACACCTCTTTGGCTTCGTGCCATGATTGTGCCACCCATCAAGTCCACAAGGTTTTTGACAATTGCCATACCCAAACCTGTACCCGTTTCGTGGTTGACTGCATCTCTTGTTTCACGCATAAAGGGGGAATAAAGCGAACCCAAAAACTTTTTGCTCATACCAATGCCGTTGTCAACAATTTTAAAACGGACAATGTCGTATTCATTTTGTTTTTGTGTAACCTTTGCCACCAAACGAATTTTACCACCGTTGGGGGTGTATTTGACTGCATTGGAAAACAGGTTGAGCAATACCTTTTTGATGCGCAACTCATCGCCCAAATATTCTTTGTTTTGGTCAAAACGATATTCTGCAAAAACGGTGATGTTTTTTGCTTCTGCTTGCGTTGTGTAAACGTCGTGAACTTCGTTGAGCACCTTCATAATGCCAAAAGGTGCAATTTCAAGGGAAGTTTTGCCACTTTCAATGCGTGACATATCCAAAACGTTGTTTACCAATTCCAACATGTGGGCGTTGGCTACTTCCAATTGTCCCAAGTGCTTTTCAAATTGTTCGGGATTGTCTCTGTCGCCATGCAACAATTGTGTCAAGCCCATAATTGCGTTCATGGGTGTTCTTATGTCGTGGGACATATAGGACAAAAATTCCGTCTTGGCTTTGGATGCAACTTGTGCGTTGCGCAACGCTTCTTCCAAGGCGTTTTGTGCCAAAATTTCTTCCGTTTTGTCGGAAATAATGAGCAAACCTTTGTTTTTTGAGTCCAAAACACTTATGTAAAAGGTTGCCACGTATTGACGCTTTTCACCCGTTTTGAGGTGAACGCTTTCTCTCAAATATTGTAAAGGTTTAAAGTGGCGAGTGTCAACCATCTTACGCAAAACGTTGATTACACCAAATTCACCATCAAAATAGTCCAAAAATTGTTTGAAGTTGTCGGTGGGAACACCCGTCAACTTTTCAAAGTTGCTGGAAATGTACTCTACTGCCACCGTTTCCAAGTTGAACAAAATGTAGCCGTCTTTGGTGTTGGCAGAGACAATGGAAAACATTTGATCCAACAATGCTTGTTGATTGCGCTTGCGTCTGAAGTCTTCCAAGATATGCTGTTCGGTTAAGTCGTACAAAAGTCTTTGAATAACTCTTTTGCCCTTTTCCACACCAATAAGGGTGTTGTGACCACGCAAGTATTTGATTGTGCCATCAGGTTGATAAACTCTGGCATCTACAATGGTCGTTTCCCACATTTGAGAAAGTTCTTTTGTGCTTTCCACAATGCGTTGTGCGTCCTCTTCAAAAATGGTATCGGAAACACCACAACAACGGAAATTGAGAAGTTGGTCAAAATCTTTGAAACCCAACATTTTGATTGCAGAGGGATTTGCCATAAAAGGCACAAAACTTCCATCTTCATTTTCTTTAAGACGCAAAAGTCCCGTGGGCATGTTGTTGTTGACGTTGTCGGTCAATTCCGTTTGTTGACGGAGTTGTTCATTTTTTTCTTGCAACAAAATCTTGTCGGTAATGTTGGTGCTGATTTGCACGTATTGTTTGCCGTTTTCGTCGTCGGAAATAAGGGTAATTGTGTTGCTGACGTAAATGATGCGTCCGTCGTGCTTGTAAACGGCCAAATCTATCGTGGTTGACTTGCCAACTTGGGAAATTTCTTGCAATCTTTGAGCAAAATCAACAAAGTCATCTTTATCTTCACCCCAAATAAGTCCATTTTGCCAGTCGCTCATGAAGTCTTCAACTGTGGTAAAGCCATAAATTTCTGCACAAGCAGGATTGGCGAAAGTCAAAACGAATTCGCCGTTTGGTTTGTTGATAAAACGAGAAATGCCAATTTGCAAATAGGAATAGGTGTTGAGCGCACTTTGTTCATAACGTGCCAATGCGTTGTTCTGTTGTGCCTGACCTGTGGGAACGTCAATCAAAACACCAATCAATCGGGTTTTGCCGTCCATTTCTATTTGCGAACCATATTCGTGGAACCAAGCGACTGTTCCATCTTGTCTTACCAATCGAAATTCCACACGATAGGTGTCCCCTTGTGCCAAATCCATTTCAATTTTACTTTGGTAATAATGCAAATCTTCGGGGTGCACCAAACTCAAAAAGTTTCCTCCCGTACGCGTCAACAATTCATCTTGGCTGTCGTATGCCAACATATCCACCAAGTAGTCGTCTATTTCGTAAAATGAAAAGTCTTTGTTTGTTAAACAAATGGTTGCTCTAAATCCGTTGCTGACCAAATCGAGCAACTTGTTTTTCTTTTTGACGTTTTCTTCCAGCTCTCTGTCATGGGTAATGTCGGTGAGACTTACCAAATAGACGTGGCCTTCTTCCACTTCTTCAAAGAAATTGCCAAACACCTTTACCCAAACGTTTGTGCCACTTTTTGTCATGGTATTGCGAGTAAAGTTGAAACTAATTTTGTCGGCTGGTGTTTTGTTGTATTGACCAAACAATTCGTGGTGAGCGTCAAATTTTCCTTCGAAAACCGACTTTCCAAAGTCTTTTGAGGTGCGTTGGAAGAAATCGAGATAGTTTTGGTTTGCATCAAGTAAAATTACGTCGTCGCATAAAAAAAGCCACTTGGCAGACAACCCCGGCATATTTGACAAGGTTATTGCTGTGGCTCCAATTTTGTTTTTGTTGATTTTGGCAGACATAGTTGCTCCCCTAAAACTAATTACTCAATTGATTTAATGCGTAAATCGTTGCTTTATAATCTTCTTCCACTTGAGAAAATAACTGATCCAAATTGTCGGGAAAACTTCCATTGCGCAAACTTTCCGTCAAACAACCGGCAGAATTGTACAATTTGGT
>JAFQWS010000017.1 GCA_017407305.1 Clostridia bacterium | reverse complement strand
TTGGCAGAAAGAGCATTGGAACCCGTTCTTCCCAGCGAAGCAGATTTCCCCTATGCAATCAGAACAGTTTCTGAAGTCGTATCTTCCAACGGCTCCACGTCTCAAGCAAGTATTTGCGGTAGCACACTCGCATTGATGGATGCGGGTGTTCCCATCAAAGCACCCGTGGCAGGTATTGCAATGGGTCTTATGAAGTCTCAAGACGGCGAAAAAGTGGCAATTTTGTCCGATATTCAAGGTTTGGAAGACTTCCTTGGCGACATGGACTTCAAAGTTGCAGGTACAACAAAAGGTATCACAGCAATCCAAATGGATATCAAAATCAAAGGTATCGACAAGGCAATTTTGCAACGCGCATTGGAACAAGCAAGAATTGGCAGATTGCACATTTTGGGCAAAATGCTTGAAGTATTGCCCGAACCCAAGAAAGAAGTTTCCAAATATGCACCTAAAATCATTTCCTTCAACATTGATCCTGAAAAGATTCGCGAAGTTATCGGTAGCGGTGGCAAGACAATCAACAAGATCATCGAAGAAACAGGTGTCAAAATTGATATCACAGACGACGGCACGGTGTTCATTGCAACTTGTGACAGCGAAATGTCCAAAAAGGCAAAAGCAATGGTTCTTGCAATTGCAGTTGATCCCGAAGTGGGCGACGAATTTGAAGGTAACGTTGTTCGTATTTTGGACTTTGGCGCATTTGTTGAATTTGCTCCCGGCAAAGACGGTATGATTCACATTTCCAAACTTTCCAAACAAAGAGTGGAAAAAGTTACCGACGTTGTCAACATTGGCGACAGTGTAAAAGTTAAGGTCATCAAGATTGACGAAAAAGGCAGAGTTGACCTCAAACTTGTCAAAAAACTTTAATATTGCCCTAAAAAAGGCTTCTTTATGAAGCCTTTTTTTATCTCATTTTAACAATTGAAAGGCAAAAACATATAAATAAATTATATTTCATAAAATTTAGAAGGTGATTTTTGTGAAAAGAAATTTGTTTATAAACGTTTTTGTCAACCTTATTTTGGTGGTTTTAGTAGCATCTTTTTCCTTGGTAGGCTTCGTTGGTGGCACAATCAACGTATTCAATGCCAAAGATCCCATTTACAATGGCGTAAGTCAAAATGGTGTATCTTTGATGATAAACGTTTATTGGGGCAGTGAATATATTGAGGAAATGTTGGCTATATTTCAAGAGTATGGTGTAAAAACAACCTTTTTTGTTGGTGGTTATTGGGTGGCAAAGGAAACAAATCTTTTGGCTCAAATCATTGCCGACGGACACGAAGTTGGAAACCACGGATATTTCCACAAGGAAATGAAAAATTTGGACTATCAGTCAAATTTGGATGAGATTGCATCCTGTCATAATCTTGTGGAAAAATTGTTTGGCATAAATATGACGCTTTTTGCCCCTCCGTCGGGAAGTTTTGGCAAAAATACCACCAAGGCTGCGGAAAATTTGGGATATACAACAATTTTATGGAGCAAAGACACCATAGATTGGCGAGATAAGGACGCCAATTTGATATATTCCAGAGCAACCAAAAACGTCAAAGGTGGTGATTTGATTTTGATGCATCCTACCCTTTGCACGGTAAAAGCGTTGAGAAAAATACTTACTTATTACGTTGACAATGGTTTGACTGTAATTCCTGTCAGTCAAAACCTTGGACAAGGAGTTTAAATGAAATTTATAAAAACTTATGACAGTGGCTTGAAAGTGGTGGCGGAAAATATGCCTCATTTATATACCGTATCTTTTGGCGTTTACGTCAACGTTGGCAGTAGTTTTGAAAATGAAAATCAAAACGGCTATTGCCACTTGATTGAACATATGAATTTTAAAGGCACAAAAACACGTACTGCTTTGGAAATTATGGAACAAATGGAAAATTTGGGCGCGCAAGTCAATGCATACACAACCAAAGACAGTACCTGTTTTTACTTCAAATGCTTTGAGGACGATTTTGAATTGTGCGCTGAAATGCTTGCCGATATGTATTTCAACAGCACTTTCAATGAAAAAGAATTGGAAGCAGAAAAGCGTGTCGTCATTGAAGAAATTGCCGAAATTGAAGATTTGCACGACGAAAAATGCTTTGAATTGGCGTCACAAGCTATTTTTGCAGACCAAAAACTTGGTATGCCAATTGGTGGAACGGAAGAAAACGTCTCAAAAGCCACTAGACAAGATTTGCTTGATTTCAAAAACAAGTATTATTGCGCAAAAAATACCATAATTTCCGTTGCAGGCAAAGTTGATCAAGAAAAACTTGATGCAATTATTAAAAAATATTTTGAAAGCAACTTTGTCAACAATCAAGGTCAATACTATTTTGAGCAAGCAACTGACTATTCCAGTAAATTTTTGTACAAAATTTGCGACAGCGAACAAAGTCATCTTTGCTATGCCTATCCTACCTTCCCTTCTATGCACGAAAATACCCCTCAAACAGCTGTTTTGAGTTACATTTTAGGTGGTGGTATGACAAGCAGATTGTTCCAAAGTGTTCGTGAAAAACACGGCTTGGCATATTCTGTTTACGCATTTAGGTCGGCATATCGCAATGCAGGTTATTTGCAAATTTATGCAGCAATCAACAGCGAAAACGTACTGAAAACAAACAAATTGATAAAAGAAGAAATAAATTTGCTCTTAAAAGACGGCGTCACTCAACAAGAGTTGGATCGTGCCAAGGCACAACTTATAAAAAGTTTTTATATGTCGTTAGAGGGCAACAATGGTGTAATGCCCATCAATGGCAGACGTCTTTTGAAAACAGGCCAACTTATTGACGTTGAGCACGAAGTAAATTTGATAAAAGCAATCACAGTTGATGACGTCAACAAACTTGCCCAAGAAATTTTCACCCAAAATTATGCTTTGGCATACGTTGGCAAATCGTTTGAAGGAATTGACTCTTTAAAATAAAATTTAATAAAAAATAAACTTTTGCAAGTCGCATTTTCTTTGTTGTTTTGGTGCATAAATTTGCCAAATAGCATTGATTAAATGCGACTTATATTGTATAATTAACTTGTATAAGTATTTACTTTATATACTTGATAGGAGTATTACTCATGGCTGAAAAAGAAAAATTAACTAAAAATCAAATAGCCTCTATCGTTGCCATTGCAATTTCAAGTGTTGTGGCAATTTTGGCATTTAGTGGTTCTTTGGTTGGAATTGGCACAAACGACGGATATTTGCACGTTGTAAACGTCTTTGCAGGAACCTTTGGTATGGCAATTTATGCAATTTGTGCATCAATCATTGTTTTTTCTGCATTTACTTTGATGAAAAAACCCCTTAGAACAAGTGGAAAACATCTCGCAAACTTCATTGTGATGTTTGTTCTTTTCACCTTGCTCGTACACGTTTTTACAACCTATGGCGCAATTGAAAGCAGTCAAAACTTTGGCGAATATTTGGCTCGTTGCTACAACTTTTACTATTTCCCCACGTTTGGTGGTGTCTTATTTGGCATTTTGGCATATCCCCTTGTAACTTTGCTTACAATTTGGGGCGCATCCATTTTGCTCATTTTGTCCTTGGCTGCAACGTTGTGGTTTGCAGTTGGTTTCTTTTATGAACTTGCAACAATGCCTCCTCAAAAATTTAGAGAATTTGACAAAGCAATTCAACAAGACCAAGCTCAACCTGACGTAGCACAAGCACAACCCGAACAAGAAGAAGAACCCGCACAAACTGCTTGGGAAATTTTAAGAGGAAACGACACCGACGATGGCATTGTCTATCGTGATTTGGAAGAAGAAATTGCAAAACCCCTCCAAGCACCCGAAAAGGACGAATTTTCCACGTTATTCCCCACCCTTGCACAGCAAGATCAAGAAGAGGACGATGCTCCCGTTGGCGAATGGCTCAGCCAACCTATTATTCCCAATGCGGACAAGCCTGTTGACGAACACGGATATTTCCACTTTGATACACCCGAAGAACAACCCAAGCCCAAAACGGCGGAAGAAATTTTGTTTGGCGAGCCTATCGAAGAAGAACCTATCTTTGAAATTCAACCTCAACCTGTTGAACCTGTTCAACCCGTGGTAGAACCTGTCAAAGAAGAAAACGTTCAACCTCAAATTAGAGTTGAAACAATTGAACCTCAACAAGAATACGTTCATCCAACCTATCAAGATCTTGAAGAAGAAGATTTTTCCGACGCAGGTAACTTTGAAGACGAACCTGTTGTCGTTGAAACTCCCAAACCTCAATACGTTGAACCCAAAGTTCAACCTGCAAAATCCAAGGTCACACAAGAACAATACAAAAATCCTCAAGATGCAGTTTCCGGTGCATCCGATTTTGTCGTTGTTTCCACACAAAAACCCCTTGGCAAAAATGCATATCAAGAAGGTTTGGATATCATTTCTGCTGAAGATTATCAACAACGTCAAGCAAGACACATTTATCCCAAATATAATGCTCCCGACTTGCTTTTGTTGAGAGATGAAACCATCAAAACAAACATTGGCGAAGTGGACCACTCTGTGCAATGTCAAGCCATTGAAAATAAACTTGCAAGTTTCAAAATCAATGCAAAAGTGGTGGACGTTATCGTTGGCCCTACGGTAACGAGATTTGTTGTTGATATCCTTTCCGAAAGCACAAGAATGAGCGAAATCAACAAATATTCCAAAGACTTGAAAGCAGCCTTGCAATCTCCCAATGATCTTATTATTTATGCTCCTTTGGAAGGCACAAGTTACGTTGGCATTGACACTGCAAATGCAAATCCTTCTATTGTTCCTTTGCGCACCGTTATGAATAGCGAAAAATTCAAAACAGCTTCCAGCAACAAAGGACTTGTTTATGCTTTGGGTAAAGATATTGCTGGCAACGATATCGTTGGCGACCTTACAAAAATGCCCCATATGCTTGTTGCAGGTGCAACCAACATGGGTAAATCAGTCTGCGTAAACACAATTTTGATTTCCTTGATGTACAAATATTCTCCCGAATATTTGAGATTTTTGCTTATTGACCCCAAACAAGTAGAATTTTCTATGTATGAACGTTCTCCCCACTTGTTGGTAAGCACACCTATCGTCGAGCCCAACGATGCACTTAGCGCAATGGATTGGTTGATTGACGAAATGGAAAGACGTTTTACCGTTTTCAAATGTGCAAAAGTCAAAAATATTGCCGAATACAATGCAAAGCGCGACAAGAACACAACCGATTTTTTGAACTACATTGTTTTGGTTGTTGACGAACTTGCCGAACTTATGACAACCTGCAAAAAGCAATTTGAACCCAAAATTACAAGATTGACACAAAAAGCACGTGCTGCAGGTATTCATATCATTTTGGCAACGCAACGTCCCAGTGTAGACATTATTACTGGTACAATCAAAAACAACTTGCCTTGCCGTATTGCGCTCAAAGTGTCATCTTATCACGACAGTCAAACGGTTTTGGACATTGCAGGTGCAGAAAGTCTTATTGGTCGTGGCGATATGCTCTACAAAGAACCTATGTCCAACCTTACCCGTGTTCAAGGTGCATTTGTGGATACCGACGAAATTGAGGATGTTTTGGAATATATCCAAGAAAACAACGAAACTTTCTACGACGAACAAATTTACAATCAAATCTTCTCCGTTCGTAAAGTGGAAGAAGAACGCGAATCGGTTGCCGTTGACAAAAAAGCACAAAAAGGCGAAGATCCTTTGTTGAAATCTGCCTTGCTTTATTGGTTGAACAACAACAAAGGCCGTGCATCAATTGCATCAATTCAACGTGGTCTCAACACGGGCTTTAACCGTGCAGGTAAAATTATGGATCGTTTGGTGGAATTGGGCTACGTAGAAAAAGAATCGGACAGCGAAACGGGCAACAAACCTAGACGTGTTCTCGTTACGGTAGAAGAAGTGGAAAAATGCTTCCCCGAGGAAAACAACGAAACAAATGAATAATTTAAAAAACAAATTTACACTTGCCCTTACAACGTTGGGATGCGACAAAAACCGTGTTGACAGCGAAATGCTGTTGCATCAGTTTCAAAAACACGGTTTTGTACTTGTTGACGACCACTCAAAAGCCGACGTTATTGTTGTAAACACCTGTGCATTTTTGGAAAGCGCAAGAAAGGAAGCCATTGATACCATACTTGAACTTTCACAATTTAGACAAACAGGTTCTTTGAAAACGTTGGTTGTCGCAGGTTGTCTTTCTCAACAATTTGGCGAGGAAGTCTTTCCTTTGATGACGGAAGCCGACGTGGTGGTGGGCATAAACGAATATAAAAATATTGCTCAAATTGTTTTGGATGCACTCAAAACTCAAAGTCGTGTTTTGAAGGTTAGCCCTTGCACAAAAGAAATTTTCTTTGACGACAGAATTTTGACAACTCCAAAACACTACGCGTATTTGAAAATTGCCGATGGTTGCAACAATTTTTGCAGTTATTGTCTAATCCCCTATATTCGTGGTCGCAACCGTTCTACACCTATTGAACAACTTATTGACCAAGCAACAAAACTTCTTGCCCAAGGTGTTTCTGAACTTATTTTGGTGGCGCAAGACACAACCAAATATGGCGTCGATTTGTATGGTAAACCCAAACTCGTGGAACTTTTGCAAGAACTTTCAAAACTTGACCTCAAACGTATTCGTTTGTTGTATTGCTATCCTGAGTTGGTTGACGACATGTTGTTGCACGAAATTGAAAACAACCCGAAAATTTGCAAATATGTTGACATACCTTTGCAACATATCTGTGATAAAATATTAAAGTCAATGAACAGAAAAACCAACAAACAAAGCATAATTTCTTTGTTTGACAAGATTGCAAGTCTAAGTCAAAAAGTAGCTGTTCGTACTACCTTCATTTGTGGTTTCCCCGGTGAAACGGAAAAAACGTTTGAAGAAGTTGTTGACTTTTTGAAAAAATACAAATTGGAAAACGTTGGCGCGTTTGCCTATTCCAAAGAAGAGGGAACACTCGCCTACAAAATGAAAGGTCACCTTTTAAAACGCGACAAAGAGAAATTTGTAAAACGTTTGTATAAGGTGCAAAACCAAATCGTCAAAGAAAACAATCTCAACTACGTTGGCAAGATTTTTGAGTGTGTAATTGACGAACAAATTGACCAAAACACCTACGTTGCACGAAGCCAATATCAAGCACCTGAAATTGATTCGGTGGTGTACGTGACTTCATTGGAAAAGTTAGAAATTGGTGGCTATTATAACGTAAAAATTTGTTCAATTTATGACGACTATGACTTGGTCGGCGAAATTGCTTAATTTTGCCAATACATATATGCTTAGGAGAATTTTATGAATTTACCCAATAAATTGACGTTACTTAGAATTTGTCTTGTTCCGGTATTTATTGTCTTTTTCTATTTAGATTTTGCATTGGCACCCATTGTTGCAGTTAGTGTATTTATTTTGGCAGCATTGACGGATGCTTTGGATGGTTACATTGCAAGAAAGTACAACCTTGTCACTGACTTTGGCAAATTGATGGATCCCATTGCAGACAAAATTTTGGTTGTGTCGGCATTATTCTTGATTGTAGAAAGCAACTTGTTGCCCATTGTCGTTGGTGCAACGTGTTCGGCAATTATCGTTGCACGCGAATTGCTTATCAGTGGTGTTCGCCAAATTGCAGCCACAAAAGGCATTGTAATTCAAGCCAACGTTTATGGAAAACTCAAAACGATAGTGCAAACGGTCGCATTGCCCATCGTTCTTTTGCTGAAACTTGGAACAAACGTTTTGGCAGGTGCATATCAAATTATCTTCATTGTTGCCCTTGTAATGTTCAGTTTGGCAACTTTATTAACTATTATTTCAGGCATAGTATATCTAATTCAAAACAGGAAGGTGTTTTTGTGATATCAATTTTGGCAAACAACTTCACGCAATCAATTGATTGGTTGCAACACAACGTTATGGGATATGGCTTGGATTGCAAAGTTCAAATCATTTCTGACGACAAACTTTTTGCAAGATCAATTTCAGACAGCATATCACAAAGCAAAGTTGTCATTTTCGTTGGTGATACCGTAACCAACAAAACAGCATTTTGCAAGGTTACAAAAACCCCTCTCGTTTATGACAAGCGAGCCGAAATGGCTTTGAAAAGATATTGTGAACAATCTTCCACACCCATACCCCAACAATACGTCTTTGACAAACTTTGTGTTTCTCCCGAGCACTTTTTGTCTTTGACTGATTCTTTAACAATGCAATGCAGTTGTTTTGGAGATGCAAAGGGTGTAAGATTTTTCTTTATTCCCGATGTTTTGGCGGAAATTAAACACATTTTTTCCGTATATATTCACAAAGTTTTGTGTGACGTTGGTAAAATTTCTTTCATTGAAAAAGTTAAGATTTTTGGACTTTCCACGTTAAATATTTGTAAAATTTTCGCTGAAAACTTTGACAACAAAGTATTGTACAGTTGTTGTATCGATGCAGGGGACAGTCTTTTGACAATCGCTTTCCCTTCGGGAGTTTCTCCAACCTTTGTCAGAACAACCATGACAAAGGTGGAAAACCTGTTCAAAGATAATTTATACGCAAAAAGTGACGTGTCTTTGGAAGAGTGCTTGGTGGCAAGGCTTACCCAAATGCACAAAACTGTCGGAGTTGCCGAATCTTTGACAGGTGGATTGATTTCCAACAAAATCGTTTCCGTTTCCGGTGCAAGTAAAGTGTTTTTCGAAGGTATTGTCAGTTATTCAATTGAATCAAAAGCAACATTGTTGAACGTAAATCCTGTTGTCATTGACAACCGTGGTGTGGTGTCCAAAGAAGTTGCTCAACAAATGGCAAAAGGTATTTTGAAAGACGACCGAATTGATTTTGCCATTTCTACGACAGGCTATGCAGGTCCTACGTCAGAGGATGGTAAACCAGTTGGACTTTGTTACGTTTCCGTTGCTGACAAACTTTCTTGTCAAACCTACCAATTCAACTTCGTTGGCAGTCGACAATCAATAAGAGATCAAGCAACCAATTCAGCATTGTTTTTGTTGTTGAAAAAGTTGCAAACAATCATGGTGTAATCACTTCCGATTTTAGGATTAAATTTAGATTTTTTTAAGGAGTACATATTATGAACGACGAAAAAAAGAAGGCTTTAGAGCAAGCAATTTTGCAAATTGAAAAAGCATACGGCAAAGGCTCTATTATGAAATTGGGTTCAGCAGCCTCTCAACGCAACATTGAAGTCATCCCTACAGGTTGTTTGGCTTTGGATATTGCATTGGGCGTTGGTGGTATGCCTCGTGGACGTATCATTGAAATTTATGGACCGGAATCTTCCGGTAAAACAACGGTAACTTTGCACGTTATCGCAGAAGTGCAAAAGATGGGTGGTACTGCAGCATTTATTGATGCAGAACAAGCATTGGATCCCGTTTACGCATCTCATTTGGGCATCAATCTTGATGAATTGTATCTTTCTCAACCGGACAACGGCGAACAAGCATTGGAAATTGTTGACTATTTGGTAAAGAGCAATGCTGTTGACTTGATTGTCGTTGACTCCGTTGCAGCACTCACACCCAAAGCCGAATTGGAAGGCGACATGGGTGACAGCCACATTGGTTTGCAAGCAAGACTTATGTCTCAAGCATTGCGCAAACTTACCGTTGGCGTAAACAGAAGTAAATGCTGTATCATTTTTATCAACCAACTTCGTGAAAAAGTTGGCATTATGTTTGGCAACCCCGAGACAACTCCCGGTGGTAAAGCACTCAAATTCTATTCCAGCATTCGTTTGGACGTAAGAAAGGTTGACCAAGTCAAAAATGGCAGTGAATCCATTGGTAGCAAAACAAGAGTCAAAGTTGTCAAAAACAAAGTTGCTCCTCCTTTCAAAACAGCCGAATTTGAAATTATGTACGGCACAGGCATTTCCCAATCCGGTTCCGTTTTGGATATGGCAGTAAACCTTGGCATTGTTGAAAAGAGTGGCAGTTGGTTCTCCTATAACGGCGAAAAGATTGCCCAAGGCAGAGAAAACGCAAAAGCATTTTTGGAAAACCGTCCCGAACTTTTGCAAGAACTCACCGACAAAGTCAAGTCAGTTTTAATCCCTTCCCCCAACCAAGAAGAAGAATAAAAATTATTTGTAAAAAGGCTTGTGATTTCACAAGCCTTTTTTAATGATTTTTTGTATTTTATTGTCATTTTTTAAACTTTTATGCAAAAATGAAAAAACCATATTGACAATTTACAATTTATGTTTTAATATATATCAGGTGTAGATTGTGTATAAGGCATTTGTTTTAATACGCATTTGCATCAACTGAATTTAGGAGGTAAAAACATGACAGCATTATTGTCGTTTTTCTTCCAAGCAGCAACAGATACATGGTGGATTGCACTTTTGGTTGGTGTTGCATGTGCAACCGTAGGTGCAGTCGTCAGCATTTTAATTTATAAGGAAATCGATGACAAAAAAAGAGGCAGTGCAAAAGAATATGCAGACAGCATTGTAGAAAAAGCAAACATCGAAGGAAAACAAATCAAAAAAGATGCTATCCTAGAGGCTAAGGAAGAAATTCACCGTTTAAAAGCAGATTTCAACTCAAAATGCCGTGAAAGATCTGCCGAGTTGACAAGACTCGAAAACAAAATGAACCAAAAGGAAGAAGCTTTGGACAAACGTGAAGACAGTTTGATCAAAAGACTTGACCAATTGGACGTTCAACAAAAGGCATTGCAAGGTCAACAATCAGCCCTTGCTAAAAAACAAACTGAACTTGAAAAAGCAAGCGAAAAAATCTCTCAAGAACTTGAAAGAGTTGCATCCCTTACAAAAGAAGAAGCAAAACAACTTGTTATTGACGAAATTACGTCTGAAGCAAGAAAATCCGCAGCAGTTCGCGTGAGAGAAATTGAAGCCGAAGCAAAAGAACAAGGCGAAAGAAAAGCAAAAGAAATTATTGCAACGGCAATTCAACGTTGCGCATCGGAAACGGTAAGTGAATCAACCATTACCACAGTGCCCTTGCCCAACGACGAAGTTAAAGGTCGTCTCATTGGTAGAGAAGGTCGCAACATCCGTTCTTTGGAAAACGCAACAGGTGTCGAACTTATCATTGACGACACACCCGAAGTGGTGATTTTGTCCGGTTTTGATCCCGTTCGCCGTCAAATTGCACGTATCACAATTGAAAAATTGTTGACAGATGGTCGCATCCATCCTGCACGTATCGAAGAAACGGTAGAAAAGGTCAAACGTGATATTGAAATCACAATCAAGGATGCAGGCGAAGCAGCAAGTTTCGACACAGGTGTCTTTGGTTTGCATCCCGAATTGCTCAAATATTTGGGCAGACTTAAATTCCGTACAAGTTATGGTCAAAACGTCTTGCAACACTCTTGCGAAGTTGCCTACATTGCAGGCATTATGGCAAGTGAATTGGGCTTGGACGTTGCATTGGCAAAACGTGGTGCGTTGTTGCACGACATTGGCAAATCTGTTGACCAAGAAATTGAAGGAACACATATGCAAATTGGCGCAGACCTTGCAAAGAAATACAAGGAAAGCCCCGAAGTTGTCAACTGCATTATGTCTCACCATGGTGACGTGGAACCCATGACTGTTGAGGCAGTTATCGTTGCTGCAGCAGACGCAGTTTCCGGAGCAAGACCTGGTGCAAGACGTGAATCTTTGGAAAACTACATCAAACGTTTGGAAAAACTTGAAGAAATTGCCAACTCTTTCCCTGGTGTTCAAAAGTCCTATGCTGTTCAAGCAGGTAGAGAAATCCGCGTTGCAGTAAAACCCGAAGAAGTCAATGACGAAACAACCGTACTTTTGGCAAAAGATATTGCACAACGTATTGAAAACGAAATGGAATATCCCGGTCAAATCAAAGTCAACGTCATTAGAGAAACTCGCAGTGTTGAATTTGCAAAATAATCAAAAAAAATAAAAGGTGTGTACAAAGGTACACACCTTTTTTTATGTAATTTATTCTTTGTAAAGTCGACAATCGTCAATTGCCTTTCGTGCAAGTTGATCACAACGTTCGTTAAGTTCCACGTTTGCATGACCTTTGACTTTGATAAATTCCACGTTGTGTTTGGCAATTTCAATTATCAAAGCTTGCCACAAATCGACGTTTTTGACGGGTTTTTTACCCGCTGTGCGCCAATTGTTCTTTTGCCAACCATCTAACCACCCTTGATTGAAAGTTTCCGTTACGTATGCAGAGTCGGAATAAATGAGGCAATGGCAAGGTTCTTTGAGGCATCTAAGCGCTGCAATTATTGCAAAAACTTCCATACGATTGTTGGTCGTTTCTTTGTCATAACCGCTTATGACTTTTTCTTTGCCATTATATGTTAATATTGCTCCCCAACCACCAATGCCGGGATTGCCCGAACATGCGCCGTCGGTGTAAATTGTTACTGTCTTCATGATGACATTGTACCATTAAATTTGTCTTTTTGTCAATGCGAATAGGAAAGTTAAAAATTCTTTAATAAATTTGGTGGTGCAAGAAACAAAAATAAAAACCGTGTACGTTTTGTACACGGTTTTTGGCAGGGGAGACACGATTCGAACATGCAACCGATGGTTTTGGAGACCACTACTCTACCGTTGAGCCACTCCCCTACGACTGATTACGTCAGTGATAAAATTATACTCAATTGGCGTAATAAAGTCAATGTTTTTGATATCAAAATAACAACAAATTTGTTTATTTGGTGTAGTAATTTGTTAGGGCGTTGTAGGTGACAGGAACAAGTGGTGCGCCCAAAAACAGGATGAGTGGAATGAGCCAAGTGGTAACAAGACCAAACGTATTTTGGAAATCAAGTATGCCTGTCAAGATAACAATGCCTGTCCACAAAACGATAATTCCCAATGCTGTTAGACTTGTCAACAAAACTGAATTTTTGGAAGGGGTTGTTTTGGGTGCGCGAATTGGTTTGAGCAAGTAAATTACGCTGAAAGCAAGTGGTGCCAACATCAATACGCCCAAAACACCTGCATAAACTGTTATGTCAACGCTTTTTGCTGTTGATGCCCACATAATTGCAAAGGAAACAACGTAAAACAAATAGACAATCCAACTTGTCAAGCAAGATACTTTGTTTTTGCAAATCAAGGTTTGAGGTGTGTATTTTGCCGTATCCTTGTTGTATATGCGCATACGAATTCCCTTTGTTGCAAAGGTGTCTGCAACGTCTTCCAAAGCACAGGACTTTTTAAATATGGTGGCGGTTGCAGGTTTGATGTCCTCGATGGCAATCGTTTCTTGTTGATTTGCCATCTCGTCCAATTGATTGCCCAATACGCCCATCAGTACGTTTTGATAATCGTCACCTTTGTTTTCTTCTTGTGCGTTGCGTTGAGAAAGTTCTTGCAAACGTTTTTCAAAATCGGACAAAAAGGATTCGGTGTCTTGACGTTCGGACAAGTCAACGTATTTTTCAATGGGTTCTTCAACGGGTTGAGGTTTGGGCTCTTCGACAACTTCCAAAGTGGGTTGTGGTTGAACATCTTCAACAACGGGTGAGGGTTGAACTTCAACGAGGTCATCCGTTTGGATTTGAAGGTCTGCATCGTCTTCCATTTGACTTGTTTGAGGGGCGTCATTTTGGTTGTTTGCTTGTTGAGAAAGCGCGTTGAGTCTACGTTCGATTTCGTCCAAATCGTCGTCTGTAGCTTCTTGGCGTTTCTTATTAGCCTTGACTTTGCTACCAAACAATGGTGTAGCGTTTTCTTGGGAAAACTCTTGAGGTGTGTCGCCTGTGTCGTTGTCAATCAATGAATTGAGGACGTTTTGTTGGTATTGCCATTCGCTTGTAAATTGTTGACAAAGTTGGCGTCCTTGTTCGGTCAAAGTATAGTATCTTCTGCGACCTCCGTTGGACTCGCTACCCCAATAAGATTTGATCAAATCATTGTTTTCCAAACGTTTTAAATAGGCGTAAAGTGTTGGTTGTTTTATTTCGTACTTTCCGCCGGTGCGTTGTTTGATATCTTTTGCAATTTCCCAACCATATTTGTCGCTTGATTGCAAGCCACACAAAATAATGGTTTCAATATTGCCTTTTAAAAAGGTAAAATCACTCATATCAACAACTCCTTTAAATAGTAAAAATTTTGCTAATTACAATGGTGCATTTAACATCTAAATTATACAAAAAAAAGATTTTCAAGTCAATACTTAAATTACTATTACTGACATAATAAACCTAAAAATGCCAAATATTGACTATGATGAGCAAAATTTTGCCGATTTTTTACTAAAATAAGGCAATTTGTGACAAAATTTTATAATTTGTTCAAAAAGGTTTATGTTAAGGTTTTTCTATGGAAGTTGTTGTAAATAGACACGCAAAACGCAACGTGGAACTGAGAATTGTTGAAAACAAAGTGATTGCTACAATTCCTCGCAGTATGTCAAAAGCAAAGTTGAAAGAATACATTGCGACAAATATAAAATGGGTAAGAGAAAGATTGACGACAAACACCAATGACTTTGCCGAAATGTTTACTTTGAAAAAAGTTATGGTTTGTGGTGAAATGGTGGATGTCAACGAAACATTGCAAAAAAAGCCCTATTTGATGGACAAAAAATTGTATTTACCGGAAAAATATTTCAAGAATAAAGAAGCCAAAAAGACTGCTTTGAAAAGTTACGTCAAGATGCTTGCAAGAACTTTTTTGTCGCAAAAAGTATCTCAAATTGGAAGCGCGTTGGGGTTGTGTCCTGCATCAATTGAAATAAAAAGTGTTGCCGA
>JAFQWS010000016.1 GCA_017407305.1 Clostridia bacterium | reverse complement strand
TACTGCCTGTTGCCGAGTAAGACAAGCCTCCTGTGGCAATAATTACCTTGTCAAAAGATATTATGTCTGAAATAGTATGCAATAAAACACCGTTTTCTTGATATTCCAAACGCATAATTTGGGTGTTTAGGTGAATATTCACCTTGTTTTTGTGCAACACTCTTTCCAACGTCTTTGTTACGTCACTTGCTTTGTCGGACAAGGGAAAGGCTCGGTTACCACGTTCAATTTTTGTTTTAAGACCGTTGTTTTCAAAAAAATCAACAACGTCTTGAGGTGTAAATTTGTTGATTGCACCATAAATAAATTTTGGATTGGACACAACGTTTTCGGTAAAAGTTTTTACATCACAAAGGTTGGTAAAGTTGCAACGTCCTTTACCTGTAATATAGATTTTTTTGCCTAATTTCTCGTTCTTTTCATACAAGTGAACTTCAGCATTTTTTGTTGATGCAAAGGCACTTGCAAACATTCCTGCAGCGCCACCACCGATAACTGCGATTTTCATTTTATTTTGTAAAATAGTTTTTAAATTTATGTACCAATTCTTCGTTTGTTTGTTTTACGCTGATGGGCGTAACCGTTATGTAACCTGCTTCAGAACAAGAAACGTCGTCTTGGCTTGCGCATTTGTAATAGATTTTTTCACCTGTCAAATACCAGTTGTCGCCCTCATGTTTGAGATAGTAGTCGTTGTATTTGTTGTCGCCTTGTGTAGTAACGATAACACCTTTTATCTTTTCGTAAGGAAGATTGGGAACGTTTATATTTAAAAGATTGCGACCTAAATCAATTTTTTCAATAATTGGAAGGTTGTTTTTTAAAAATTTGATGCAACTTGTGTATTCTCCGCCATATCCAAGACGAGAAATTGCAATGCTTTTTACATCGCACAACACACCCTCTTCGGCAGCACCGATTGTGCCAGAATAAAGTACGTCGTTTCCGTAATTTTCGCTGTCGTTGGGGCCGGAAATGAGCAAATCAAAATTTACACCAAGTTGCAAAATTCCAAATTTTGCGCAATCTGCGGGTGCGCCACTTGATATGTAGGCAACTTTTGCTCCGAAATAATTATCCAAAAGTTTAAATTTTACGTCTTTGTGAAAATGAATAAGGTGAGACGTGCTGGATTTTTGCGAATCGGGTGCAACAACGTAAACTTCGTGATCACAAGAAAGTTGCGAACAAAGTTGTTGCAAACCAATACTTTGATATCCGTCATCATTTGTTAAAAGAATTTTCATTTTTTCTCCATCACAATGTCTTCAAATAGTTGATTTCGGGTATTGTCAAACTGCGCGTTTTGCCTCTTTCCAAGCGACCAAGTCTAAGTTGACCGATGGCGACACGTTTCAAAAACTCAACTTCGTATCCCAACGTTGCAAAAATACGTCTGATTTCCCTGTTTTTTCCTTCAAATATTGTCAATTCGATACGTGTAGTATGGTCATTGCCTGAAACAACCTTTGCCAATGCAGGCTTGGTCTTTTGACCATCTTCCAAAACGACGCCGTTTCTAATTGCTTTTACGTCGGCAGGTTTGATTTTGCCGGAAATGCGACAAACGTAAGTTTTGCCAATTTCGTTTTTGGGGTGAGTAAGTTTGTTGGCAAGTTCGCCATCATTTGTAAAAAGCAACAAACCCTCGCTTTCGTAGTCCAATCTGCCAACGGGAAATACTCGCTGTTGAGTGTTGAGCAAATCGGCAACCGTTTTGCGACCAAGATCATCGGACATTGTGGTGACGTATCCTTTGGGTTTGTGCATCATAATATACAACATCTTTTCGGACGGTTGAACAAGTTGTCCATTATAAAAAACGGCATCATCATCGTCAACTTGGGTTGCCAAATCAACGACCCTTTTGCCGTTTACTGAAATTTTGCCTTGTTTAATCAATTCGTCGCATCCACGACGGCTGGCAATGCCACACAATGCCAAATATTTGTTTAATCTCATCATAAAAACTAGTTACCTCTTTATTCAAGTGTAACTAGTTTTTGAGAAAAAATCAAGTGTTTGCCCAAATAAACGTTGAGCACACCATCTTGATTGTCGTTGGGCAAAACAATTTCTTTTGATATTGAATTCATTTCCTTTTGTGTAAGTGGATAGGAAAAGGAATTTTGACAAATAAAATACTCTCTTTTTGTTGAGTATCGACTGCCACAAAGTTTGTTTTTTGGAACAATTGTTTCAAGCGACCAATTTTCAAATCCATACGTCATCAGTCGTTGACTTTCTTCAAACATTGGCCCGCAGTTAAGCACAACCGCAACGAGTTGCATATTGTTTTTGGTTGCGCTTCCAACAAAACAACGTCCTGCTTTTTTGGTAAAACCTGTTTTTACACCATCGGCAAATTCCCAATTTTTGAGTAATTTGTTTTTGTTGTAAATTTTGTGAGGGTTGTCAAGGCAAACTTCGGCAACTTTGCTTTTGACTATTTGGGAAAAGGTTTCATTTTGCAAGGAAACTGACGTAATTTTTGCCAAATCGTAAGCTGTAGAATAGTGATTTTCGTTGTGTAACCCGTGAGGATTGACAAAATTGCTTTCATACGCACCGCAATTTTGGGCAGTTTCGTTCATCAATTTTGCAAAATTTTCCACACTTTCGCCAACCGTTAACGCCAACTGAACGGCACAATCGTTGCCACTTTGAAGCATAAGTCCATACAAAAGTTGTTTGACGGTATAACTTTCGTTTTCTCTCAGATATATGGAACTGCCCTCTATACCTACGGCTCTTTTGTCAATTTTGACAACTTTTTCCAAATTGTCGCAGTTTTTTAGTACCGTCAATGCCGTAACAATCTTTGTTGTGCTTGCAATAGGAAGTTTTTGGTGGGCGTTTTTCTCCCACAAAACCCTTTGAGAGGTCTTTTCCATCAATATTGCACTTTGTGCAGAAGAACTCTCAGCAAAAGTTTTAGGAACACTCAAAACAATAATAAAGGTAATAATTAAAAAAATAATAACTTTTCTCATTTAACTTTTTGCCTTAAACAATTTTGATGCAATATCCAATATTTTCGAAGCGGGTGTTTCAGTTTCGGTACTTAAAATGCGAACGCCTTCTTTGTCGATAACCAAAAAACCAACCGGAGTCAAGGTTGCGCCACCACCAGAACCACCTGCAAAATTGTTGTCGGGCTTATGTTTTTGCTTTTTTCCATAATCCCCTGCTCCTGCAAAGTATGCAAAACTAACTTGAGAAATAGGCAAAACGGTAACCCCATCCATTGTGACTAATGGTTTGCCAATGATTGTATTGGTTTCTGCTGCTTTTGCTATATTGCTGACTGCACTATCTACAATTTCACGAATTTGATAATCCATATTATCCTCCAAAAATTGCAACTTTAATAATCTTGAATATACTTGTAGTTAAAACCAAGTCAATTTGTGCCAACCTTTCATCCAACCTAAAAGCAAAATCAATCGTTAACCTTGTTTTTGGCAAAAGTTGTCCAATTGACGATTGCATTGCAATCAAACTTGTCGTTGTTTTATCAAAATCCAAATAGATTGTATTCGACCAACGATGCAATTTCAGCAAGTTGAATAAACTCTTATTATCGTTGTTGTTGAAAAGTTGATTGATTGGTATTTCTTCATTTACACTACCATCTAAAACCAGGTTACCATCTTTTACACTTGCGTAAATTTTGCAAATTGGTATAAAAGCAATTTTGATTTGTGCAAATATTGGTTTGTCTAAATTTTGATAGACGTTCCCTTTTAGATAAATTGGAATTGGCAAAAAGAACAGTGCCAAAATTAAGGGAATAAATGCAAGATATATCATCACAAGTATTGTGTGATTTTGACAAATTTTTATGTAAAAAGGTCAAAATTGACATACTATGTGTGAAATAGTAAATTAAAAACAAATAAAAATAACCTTAATTATACAAATATTGGGTAATTTTCAAGACTTTGAGTAAACTAAATTGCTAATTTTTTTAAAAAGATTTTAATTAATATTTAGATAAACGGTCCAAAATTTTGATAAATAGTACGCAATTTTTAGAGATATAATATTTAAAACTAAGACAAACCCATTGCAAATTTACAAGAAAAGGTGTGGCAAAAACCACACCTTTTCTTTTTTTATTAAATTGGTTTAAGCTATTCAATAACTTGCAAATCGTCTTCACCTTGCAAAAAGTCGGGAATTTCAATTTCGTTTTTGGAAGTGTCAAACATGTCTTCTTCAACGATTTCCACGTTGACAGGGGCAGTTGTAATTGATTGCAATCTTTCAATAAACACTTCGTATTCGGGAAGATCTGTTACGTTGTTGAGAGAAAATCTTTTCAAAAATTCATCCGTTGTGCCAAACAAAATTGGTTTGCCGATGGCATCTTTTCTGCCAAGAGGAACAATCATTTCCGTTTTGAGCAAGCATTGGATTGAATAGGTAGAGTCCACACCACGAATTTCTTCCACCTCCAAACGAGTGATTGGTTGTTTGTATGCAATGATTGCCAACGTTTCCAACATAGCATTGGAAAGTTCCTTTTCTCTGATGGGGTTGAGCACTGCTTCAACTTGCTTGGAATATTCGGGATTGGAGCAAAGTTGTGCTTTTCCGTTGAAAAAGATAACGTTGATTCCGCTGTTTTCGCTGTATTTTTCTTTAAGTTGTTCTAATGCTTTGGAAATTTCAATTTGTGTAACTTGAAGTTTTTCGGCAAGAACCTCAATTTCAAGTTGTTTTCCAGACACAAACAAAACTGCTTCCAAAATCTCAGTCAAGTGAGTCATATGTTATATCCTCCGTAAGTTGGGAAACGTCACATTTAAGTGTTATTTTTATGTCGTCATGTTGTTGCTCTACGGAAATAAATTGCAATTTAAGCATTTCCAACATGGCAATAAAGGTCGTTACAATTTGTGATTTGCTTGATTGTTCGTCAAACATTTCAAAAAACATAAAGTTGGGCGTGTCTCTCAAGCGATCCATAATGCATGCAACACGATCTTTTACGGTGTAAGTGTCTTTCGCAATTGCCTTTTCCGTCTTTACTTCCGATGCGCGTGCTTGCATTTTCAACAAAAAGCGATTGATGGCGTCCATAAATCCGCTCATATCAAAGCCTTCTTGCACCACTAAAACGTCTTTGGGTTTAGGTTGAACAGGTTCGCGATAATAACGATTGACGTTTTCTTGGACTTTGAGTTCTTGCACAACCTCTTTAAACATTTTGTATTCTTCCAATTGTCTAATAAGGTTCTTTTCGGCACTGTCCTCTTCTTCCAAGCCGTCAAATTTGGGCAACAATGCATGTGATTTAATCTCAATCAACGTTGCAGCAATTGCCATATATTCGGCTGCTTTGTTGACGTCAAGGCTGTCCAAATCTTTCATATATTCCAAAAATTGCTCGGTTACTTCCGAAACAAAAATATCTTTTATTTCTATTTCGTTTTCCTTAACCAAGTGCAACAACAAATCCAAAGGTCCTTCGAAATTGCTAAGTTGAACTTTCAATCCCGTGTATTCTTCTTGTTGAACCAATTCTGATTTTTCAATTGCCATAATTATCTCCAATTAAATCAACAACCAATGCCAAAAACTGACAAAGTTGTTTACGAGCAAATTGCCCACTGTGCCAACGTACCAACTGAAAGGCGAAAATCCAAAGACGTTGCCCATCAAAACACAGCCGATAATAATATAAAAACTATATTTTCTCAAAAACCACATTACCTTGTTGAAAGGAGACGTAAAGCAAGAAATAAGTCTGTATCCATCCAAAGGGTACAAAGGTAAAAGGTTGAAAAGAGCAAAACTGATGTTTAGGGACATCATCAAATATCCAAACATAATCAAAAATTGCCATATATAAGGATTTGTGATTTGCAAAGTTGCTCCCCATTGAGTATATAAGACCAATACTAAAATTGCCGTTGAGAAAAATGACAAAATCAAGTTGGTTACAACCCCTGCCAAGGATACGAAAATCAATGCAAGGCGTTTTTTGTCTTGTTTGAAATTGTTTGGATCAACAGGGACGGGATTTGCCCAACCAAAACCTACCAATAACATCATCAAAAGTCCCAACAAATTGAAATGTTTTGCAGGGTTGAGTGTAAGTCTGCCGGAAAGTTTTGCCGTGTGGTCGCCAAAAGCCAACGCGGCGTAACCGTGAGCAATTTCGTGCAACATCAATGCGCACAACAAAGCAAAGATAAATGCCACCACGTTTATCAAACCTTCGCGACAAGGAGCGCTTCCACTAAATATAAAAACGTTGTTTGTCAATAAATCCCAAATATACACTTCAATATTGCTCCATTATAAATTATTTTAACAAAGTTGATATGAAATGTCAATGCAAAACCCCTGCAACAAAGTTGTAGGGGTTTAAATTTTTTGTCATTACCAGTTTTCTACGTAGTCCAAAACAAAGTCCAAAAATCCTTTTTGTTCAACCTTGCATTTGGCAATCAAATCAACTTGTTTTATTGTTTCGCCATTATTGAGCAATTTGCACACACCGACCTTTTCGCCTTGTTGTATGGGCGCTTTTAGGTTGTTTTCCAAGACGTATTCCAAGTCGTAATCTACTGTTCCGCGCTTTCCAAAGCCAATCAAAGGGTCTTTTGCCACAATTTCAAGTGGATTTTTTCCGTTGGCAATATTTACTTCTTGCACTACTTGTCCCACGTCAATAAATCGTTTTGATTGATAATTTGCAAAGCCATAGTTAAACATACTCGATACTTCAGTAAATCGTGTTTTGCTGTCCGGTGATGCAATTACAACAGAATACAACAAGGTGTCGCCACGTTTGGCAATGGCAGAAAGACAATGTTGAGCCTCGGACGTATAACCTGTTTTACCACCTATGCAACCATTGTAAAATCTGACAAGTTTGTTGGTGTTTGTCATACCTGTAACTCGGCCTGAAGGGTGGACGAAATCCTCCATCCAGATTGATGCGCACTCAAAATAGTGGTCGTGACGGGCCAGTTCTTTTGTCATAAGAGCCACGTCTTTTGCTGTTGAATAGGCATCAACTGCGGGAAGTCCTGTGCAGTTGGAAAAATGCGTATTTTCCATACCAAGTGATTTTGCCTTTTGGTTCATAATCTCTACAAAGGCTTCTTGACTTCCGGCAACTTTTTCCGCCATTGCAACCGAGCTGTCATTTGCAGAGCAAATGATGATTGATTTAATCAAATTTTCCACTTTGTGAGTTGTATTTGCATCCAAAAATACTTGTGAACCACCCATGCTTGATGCGTTTTGACTGATTTCAACCGTATCATCCAAAGAAAATTTTCCTTCTTCAATGGCATCATAAACACAACAAAGAGTCATTATTTTTGTCATTGATGCAATTGGCCGTTTGTCGTTGGCGTTTTTTTCATAGATAATGGTGCCGTCCTCTCCCAAAAGCAAAGCACACTTTGATTTGCATGACACTACTTCTTGACACGATGCAACGTTGGGAAGTGCCAAAAGCAAAATTGCACATATAAGTAAAAAAATTGATTTTTTCATAACCTTCTCCTTTTACTTAAAGTGTGTCAAAACAAAACAATTTTATGTATAAAAAAAGGATGCAACAAAAGTTGCATCCGCATTTTAGTTTTAGTTGTTTGCTTCAATTTTTTCCCAAAGAGATTTTTGATTGTAACTCAATCCTAATTGTGCTTTGATTGTTTCGGCAATAGAATCCATACCCGAAACAATTCCAAGGTGAGTGGGCAAAACGTCCATTCCATAAATGAGCAAAGGAGTATATTCTCTTGTGTGGTCGGTGTGGATTTGATGTGTAGGATCGCAACCGTGGTCAGCTGTGATATACAAAACGTCATCCTTTTTAAGCACCTTTTTGATTTTTGCAACGTAGGCGTCAATGTCTTCCAATGCTTGTGCATAGCCAATTACGTCACGTCTGTGGCCGTATTTCATATCGGTATCCACCAAGTTTACAAAAACCAATCCGTCAAACTTTTGTTTGATGATGGAAAGTGTTTGTTGCAAACCATCAAGGTTATCCTTGGTATGATAGGATTGAGTGATTCCTTTGCCATTGAAAATGCTTTCAATTTTGCCAACTGCAACCACTTCCATACCATTTTCTTTGATGGTATCCAACAACGTTGTGCCGTGAGGATCAACGGAGAAATCTTTGCGTTCCACTCTGCGAGAGAAAGGCCATTGACCTTCGAAGGGACGGGCAATTACACGACCGACTGCATATTTTCCAACGCACAAATCACGTGCTTTTTGGCACATATCGTGAAGTTGTTGGATGGAATATTTGTCAACGTGAGTTGCAATTTGCAAAACGCTGTCTGCAGAGGTATATAAAATTGGTTTACCTGTGCGCAAGTGTTCTTGTCCAAAGTTTTTGATTACTTCCGTTCCGCTGTAAGGAGCATTGCACAAAAATTCTACACCACAAGCTTTTTCAAGTTGTTCCACAAATTCGTTGGGGAACCCTTTGGGGAAAGTAGGCATTGCCTCTTTTGTGATAAGACCTGCAATTTCCCAATGTCCAACAGTTGTGTCTTTTCCTTTGGAAAGTTCGGCAACTTTGCCATAGGCACCTTCGGGTGTGAAATCTCCGTTGGAAGAATCAATGTTGAACAAGCCAAGTTCGGCAAGATTGGGCAATTTCAAATCGTACACTTCACGAATATGACGCAAAGTGTTTGTTCCTAAATCGTTATATTTTTTGCTGTCGGGCAAAGCACCGACACCTAAACCGTCAATTACTAATACAATTGCTCTCATAATTTACTTCCTATGTTAGAATTATAACAAAAGATTTTGATTTTAACAATCAAAACAACACACTAAAAAAGTTTAATATGACAAATATTGCCAAAACCTGCCAAATAAGCACCAAAATAAATTTCCCAAATAGTTTTAATTGACAGATAAAATCTTCTTTGAAATTGACAAAACCACAAATGTTGCGCGATTTGAGATAAGATGCAGTCAAATAGAAACAGAGAATAATCCTTTCAATCAGCACAGCGAAAATAAAGTAGGTTGCTCCAAGAAATCCTAAAGAAAACAAAACTTTTGCCAACTTTCCACATTCAATAGAAATAGTTGCCAAAGCCAGAAATTTAAACTTGTTAAGTTTAAATATCGTGCAACACAAAAAGAATAGAAAATATCCCAAATACACCAAGAGGGTGTTGAAAATTTTTGAAAATTTATGTGTAAAAACCCATTTTTGACATGTTTGTTTCAACGTTAAAAATCGAGATGCTTCCACGTTGAAAAATAACAATGCAAAAATTACAAACAAGGTGCCAAACGTCAAGACCCAAAAAAGGATCTTTTTGTTGTCTAGCACCATTTGTTTTGCTTTTATAAATTGATTTTCACAAAATTTTAAAAACGTCACAACACATAATATTGTTTTGAAATGACGTTTATGCTCAATTTTTAATCATCCACTCTGCATAAATTCCATAGCCACGAGTGGGATCATTGATAAATACGTGCGTTATTGCCCCAACCAACTTTCCGTTTTGAACGATTGGACTGCCCGACATACCTTGCACAATTCCACCTGTTTTTGACAACAATCTTTCGTCGGTGATATGCACCACCAAACCTTTGTCTTGGGGTGAGTCTTGTTGAACTGCTTTTACAATTTCAATTTCATAGCATTGTCTTGTATTGTCGTCCAACGTGCAAAATGCGTATGCCTTTCCCGGTTTGATTTCGGCAATTTTTGCGACCTCAATTTCTTGCAAATTGAAATCATCAACCTTTTCAAATTGTCCAAAAACACCAAAAATGTTGTTTTTTGCCACATTTCCCAAGCGATTTTCATAGGAAAATTGACCTTTTAACTCTCCGGCTGTTCCACGTTGTCCTTTTATCACGTCGCTGATTTGGCATAAATAAACACCACCATTTGCGTTTACAATTTTTCCGTCACGACTGCACACAGGATGTCCCAAACTGCCAAAACTGAGGTCTTTTTTAACGTATGTCAACGTTCCAATGCCACTGCTGTTGTCTTTTGTGTAAAGCCCAATTTTGAAAGTTGAGGTGCACAACTCTTTTTTTGCAGACAAAGTTGTCGTCTGTACTTGATTTTTTCTCATATATGCAACCGACAT
>JAFQWS010000015.1 GCA_017407305.1 Clostridia bacterium | reverse complement strand
TGTGATGAGTTTGACGTAAGGTGTTTCGCCACAACCTGCGCATGCGCCGGAGAATTCAAACAAAGGTTGTTTAAATTGGCTACCTTTAACTGTGTTTGCTTTGAAGGGAGATTCAACTTGTTCTACTTTGATAGAGTAGTTCCAGTTTTCTTCTTCGTTTACTTGAGATGCAGGTGTCATAACAAGTGCGTTGCCTTTAGGTGCAGGGCAGACGTTTGCGCAAACGCCACAACCTGTACAATCAAGGGGAGAAACTTGAATTCTAAATTGTGCGTCTTTAACACCAATTGCATTGAGTGTGTCATAACCTTCGGGAACGTTTGTGCCATTTGCAATCAAAACGGGACGAATTGCTGCGTGAGGGCAAACAAGTGAACATTGGTTACATTGGATGCAGTTTTCTTTTACCCATACAGGGACGTTGACTGCGATACCGCGTTTTTCATATTGTGTTGTTGCTGTGGGAACGACACCTGCAGGATCAAATGCAGAAACGGGAAGTTTGTTGCCTTGTTGTTTGTTGATGGGGCGAACAATCTTTTGATAGTATTCGTTGTCTGCGCCTTGAGGAATTTCTGCGCCTTCTGTTGTTGTTGCCCAATCTTGGGGAACGTCAACTTTGTGCAAGCCTGCAATTGCGCCGTCAACTGCTGCAAAGTTTGCTGCAACGACTTTTTCGCCTTTCTTGCCGTACGTCTTTACGATTGCTTGTTTCATGTATTCTTCAGCTTGTTCGTAAGGGATGATGTTTGCAAGATTGAAGAATGCTGCTTGCATGACCATGTTCAAAGATTTTGCACTGCCTGCGCCCAAAGCAATTTTCAAACCGTCAATGGTGTAGAAATTGAGGTGTTTGTTTGCAATTTGGTTTTTCATGTATGCAGGGAGGTGTGCATTGAGTTCTTCGTCTGTCCAAGAGCAGTTGAGCAAGAATGTGCCACCTTCTTTGATGTCTTCCAACATGTCATAGTGCAAAACGTAACTGCTGTTGTGGCATGCTACAAATTCTGCTTGGTCAATGAGGTATGTGGATTTGATGGGGTTGGGACCAAAACGCAAGTGGGAAATTGTCAAACCGCCAGACTTTTTACTGTCGTATTCAAAGTAACCTTGTGCGTACAAATCGGTGTGGTCACCAATGATTTTGATGGAGTTTTTGTTTGCGCCGACCGTACCGTCAGAACCAAGACCGTAGAATTTGCAACGGGTTGTGCCTTCGGGTGCAACGTCGATCATTTCGCCAAGTGCCAAAGAGGTGTAGGTGACGTCGTCGTTGATACCGACTGTGAAGTGGTTTTTGGGTTTGTCTTGTTCGAGGTTGCGGAATACGGACAAAATCATGGAAGGAGTAAATTCTTTACTGCCCAAACCGTATCTGCCACCGACAACTGTGACTTTCTTTCTCTTTTCAGCAAGTGCTGTCACAACGTCAAGGTACAAAGGTTCGCCAAGAGAACCGGGTTCTTTCGTTCTATCCAAAACGGCAATTTTCTTTGCTGTCTTGGGCAATGCTTTGACAAATTTGTCTGTTGCAAAAGGTCTGTAAAGTCTAACTTTCAATGCACCGACTTTTTCGCCACGTGCGACCAAGTAGTTGACTGTTTCTTCAACTGCTTCTGCGCCAGAGCCCATCAAAACGATAACTTTGTCTGCATCGGGTGCGCCGATGTAGTCAAACAAGTGGTATTCTCTGCCAATGGCTTTGGAAACCTTTTTCATAATTTTTTCTACGATTGCAGGTGTTGCATCATAGAACTTGTTTGCTGCTTCTCTGTTTTGGAAGTAGATGTCGGGGTTTTGTGCTGTACCTTTCAATACAGGGTGTTCGGGGTTGAGTGCGTTTGCTCTAAATTGGTCAACGTATTTTCTATCAAGCAATTTGTCCATTACTTCATAGTCGATTACGTCAATCTTGCTCACTTCGTGACTTGTTCTGAAGCCGTCGAAGAAGTGCAAGAAGGGAACTCTTGTTTCCAATGTTGCCAAGTGAGCAACCAATGCCAAGTCCATTGCTTCTTGTACGCTGTTGGATGCGAGCATTGCAAAACCTGTTTGTCTGCAAGCCATAACGTCAGCGTGATCACCAAAAATAGACAAAGCGTGTGCTGCCAATGCACGTGCAGATACGTGGAAAACGCAGGGCAACAATTCGCCACTGATTTTGTACATGTTGGGGATCATCAACAACAAACCTTGACTTGCCGTAAACGTGCTTGTCAATGCGCCTGCCGTCAAAGAACCGTGAACTGCACCTGCTGCACCTGCTTCTGATTGCATTTCAGAAATGTGAACAGTTTGTCCAAACAAATTTTGTCTACCTTGAGCAGCCCATTCGTCTGCATCTTCGGCCATGGGACTGCTGGGTGTGATCGGGTAAATTGCTGCTACGTCAGAGAAAGCATAAGCCACGTGGGCGGCAGCCATATTACCGTCAATAGTCTTTTTTGCCATAGTATATATATCCTCCCAAAAAATTATTTGCGTGGGTGTGACAATTTTTGCCACATACGAACTAATTATATTATTTTAATATAATAAAGTCAAGTGGCATTTGATTTTTTTGACTGTTAAAGGGGTGTTTTTGGCACAATTTTGTCAAAAAATGTACACGGACTTTTCATTGGTGGTTTTGGCAGTAACAAATTGAACAAGTTGGGTGTGCAACAAAGGTTAGTACTTTACAAAAATGATTATTTTGTGCTATAATACCAATTGATGATTTTTTACCATATAAAAGGGACAAAATGGACGCAATAAAACTGCAAAATGCAACCTACAACTACAAAATTTTCAATGACGATGGCACTCAATCTTATGCCGTTGGTGTTGACGACGTTACCCTTGACATCAAGCAAGGGGAATTTTTGACGCTTGTTGGTCACAATGGCAGTGGCAAGTCCACTTTGGCAAAACTTTTAAATGGTCTTTTCCTTCCTCAAAAGGGCAGTGTTATCGTCTTTGGCATGGATACAGCCAACGAGAAAAACCTTTTTGAAATAAGAAAAAACGTTGGTATGGTTTTCCAAAATCCCGACAACCAAATGGTTGCCAGCATCATTGAAGAAGACGTCGCTTTTGGTGTGGAAAACATCGGTATTCCTCATCCCGATTTGGCAGAAAGAGTGCATTGGGCATTGGAAAGCGTTGGTATGGAACAATTTGCCAAAAGAACGCCCCACAAACTTAGTGGTGGCCAAAAACAACGAGTTGCAATTGCGGGCGCACTTGCCATCAAACCCCAAGTGTTGGTGTTGGACGAATCAACGGCAATGTTGGACCCTCAAGGAAGAAAAGAAGTTTTGGCAGTGGCCAAAAAATTGAATAAAGAATTTGGTATGACCGTTGTGCTTATCACCCACTTTATGGAAGAAGTGTTGCAATCGGACAGAGTTGTCGTTATGCAACGCGGAAAAATTATCGCAACGGGAACACCTCAAGAAATTTTTGAACAACGTGCCTTGTTGGAAAAAGCAGGGCTCAAAGTTCCTCGCACAATTGAGCTTGCTCAAAAACTTAAAGAAAGTGGTTGGGCAGTGGAAGACACGGCCGATGCAAAGAGTTTGGGAGAAATGATATGTCGATTGTTGTAAAAGATTTGAACTACGTTTACAATCCCAAATCTCCTTTTGAGACAACGGCTTTGCACAACGTAAATTTGACAATTGAAGACGGCGAATTTGTTGCCATCGTCGGACATACAGGAAGTGGAAAATCCACCTTTGTTCAACACTTAAACGCGTTGATACGTGTTCAAAGTGGTGTTTTGTCTGTCAACGGCGTCAATTTGCACGACAAAAAGTGCGACCTCAAAAAAGTTCGCTCTCTTGTTGGTATGGTTTTCCAATATCCCGAAAATCAACTTTTTGCCGACACCGTTGCACAAGACGTAGAATTTGGCCCCAAAAATATGGGTATGTCCAAACACCAAATTTCCAAATGCGTCCAAGAAGCGGTGAAATTGGTTGGTCTTGATTGGGAAACGGTCAAAGCAAAATCTCCCTTTGAACTTTCCGGTGGGGAAAGACGTCGTGTTGCTTTGGCAGGTGTTTTGGCAATGCAACCCAAGGTGCTTGTTTTGGACGAACCCACAGCAGGGTTGGACCCTCAAGGCAAACACGAAATTTTGTCTTTGGTCAAAAAACTCAATGAGGAACAAGGCGTAACCGTAATTATGGTTTCACACGATATGAACGAAGTTTACGAAAACGCCAAACGCATTATCGTCATGAAAGAAGGCGAGGTGGTTTACGACACCACGCCCGAAGAATTGTTTTCTTTTGAAGACGAAATTGTAAAAATGAATTTGGAAGTGCCCTATATGGCACAATTTTGCAATTATCTAAGACGCAATCACGTAAAATTGCCCAAAGGAGTAAAGACCGTCAACCAAGTTTTGGAAGCAGTCAACGCTCTTAAAGGAGGTTCCAATGTTTAGGGACATCACCTTTGGACAATATTATCCTGTTGACAGTTTTGTGCATCGTATGGATGCCCGCATAAAATTGCTTTTGGCTATTTTGTACTTAGTGGGCATTTTCTTCGTTACCAGTTTTGTGGGCTTTGCTTGGCTTACCATCTTTTTACTGACGGCAATTTTTGTATCCAAAGTACCCTTAAAAAGTGTAATCAAATCCATCAAAGGCATTTTGGTTTTGCTCATATTCACAGCAATTTTAAACGTCTTTTTCACCCAAGAAGGCAATCTTTTGTGGGGTTGGTGGATTTTCAATATTTATGACGAAGGTTTAAAATTTGCAGCAAAAATGATGCTTCGTTTGACCTATTTGGTTATGGGCACAAGTTTGCTCACTTTGACGACGACTGCTGTAGATTTGACTCACGCAATTGAAAGTTTGCTCAAACCCTTGTCTTTTATCAAATTCCCCGTTCACGAGTTGGCGCTTATTATGTCGTTGACGTTGTCTTTTATTCCCAGTTTGATTGAAGAAACGGACAGAATTATTCGTGCGCAAAAAGCACGTGGTGCAGACTTTGATACAGGTGGTTTGGGACAACGTGTAAAAGCCTTCGTTCCCATTTTGATTCCCCTTTTGGTGTCGTCGTTTAGACGTGCAGAAGAATTGGCTTTTGCTATGAACAGCCGTTGCTATGAAGGTTCCACCAAACGTACTCAATTCCGTGTACAAAAGTTGACTTGGCGTGACGCAGTTGGTTCCTTGTTCCAATTGATTTTCTTTGTGGCGATTTTCCTTGTGTTTGCAATGCAAACGACTTGGGCAAACGTTACTTGGTTGTATTTTTAATATGCGTTACAAACTTACCGTCGCCTACGTTGGCAAAAATTTCAAAGGGTGGCAAAGCCAAAAGGACGTGCGCACTGCTCAAGACGAATTGGAAAAAGGTTTGTCGCAACTTTTTGGTGAAAAAGTGGTGGTAAATGCAGCTGGTCGCACCGATGAAGGTGTGTCAGCAATTGCCCAAACGGTGCATTTTGACAACGACAAAGAAATGACACCCTTCTCGTTGATTCAAGCAGTCAACTTTTTGTTGCCCGAAGACTTGTCGGTGGTGGATGCCCGAATTGTGGACAAAAGTTTTCACTCTCGCAAGTCGGCAAAAAGAAAGACTTACGTCTATCGCTTGTACGTTTCTCCGTATAGACACGCAGTTTACGACACGTTTGCTACGCAAATTTACAAAATGCCCGACGTGGAATTGATGAAAAAAGTGGCCCAAAGTTTAATTGGCGAGCACGATTTCGTGGCATTTTCTTCAACGGGAAGCAGTGCAAAGACAACTGTGCGCACAATTGAGTCTATTGACGTCAATTTAAATGGAAATTTGATGGAAATTGCCATTTGTGGCAACTCTTTTTTGTACAACATGGTACGCATAATCGTTGGCACGTTGATTTGGATAGGCTTGGGCAAGTTGCCTTGTGATACAATTGACAAAATGTTGGCAACGGGCAACCGAAAATTGGGAGCAAAAACTTTCCCTGCAATCGGTTTGCGTTTGGAAAGTATAGAGTATTAAGTTATGTTTAAAAATCAACTTTTGACCCTTTGTGATGACAATTACAAAGGGTTTTCTTCAAAATTAATACCCAGCGTAAACCCTGACGTTATACTTGGCGTAAGGATGCCTTTACTTCGTGCTTTGGCAAAAAAGGTTGAGCCTTGTCAAAGAAAATTGTTTATGTGCCAACTGCCCCACAAATATCACGAAGAAAATCTTTTACACGCCATTTTTATTTGTCAAAACACCGACGTTGACCTTGCGTTGGAACAAATGGAAACCTTTTTGCCCTATGTGAACAACTGGGCAGTATGTGATGCGCTGACGCCTAAGGTTTTATCAAAAAATCTTGAAAAAACGCACAAAAAGGTGCAAAAATGGCTTAAAAGCGGTCAAGAGTATGCAATTCGTTTGGCTTTTGTAACCTTAATGAGAAACTTTCTAAAAGAGAATTTTGATGCAAAAATACTTCAAATGGCAGTTGATGTGGACGACAAGCGTTATTACGTAAAAATGGGGCAAGCTTGGTTTTTCGCAGAGAGTTTGGCAAAACGTTTTGAAGAAACTTTGCCCTATTTTGCCAAGCAAAGTTTAAACGATTGGACGCACAACAAATCTATTCAAAAGGCTTGTGAAAGTTATCAATTGACTACCCAACAAAAGCAGTATTTGAAACAACTGAAAGTGTAATTGGCAAGGGAATTTTCAACAAATTTTGTCAAAAATAAATGGTCAAAAGTGCCGTTTAGGGTTGATTTTTTTATTTATCCGTTGTATAATACACAAGCTAATCACTTATGGGATTATAGCTCAGTTGGTAGAGCACTTGCGTCACATGCAAGGGGCCACAGGTTCGAGTCCTGTTAATCCCACCAATCAGCGACTGCGCTTTTGGTCGCAACAAAAAAGCAATCCTTTGTTGGATTGCTTTTTTTCTTTCTCCCCATTTGCTTGTCGCTTCAGCATTTACGTTAACAGGAGTACGAAATGACGTGACGTTCGCAAAACATTGCTCACTATTCCGTCGCTACGCTCCTTACGAGTCCTGTTAATCCCACCAATCCGCGACTGCGCTTTTGGTCGCAACAAAAAAGCAATCCTTTGTTGGATTGCTTTTTTCTTTCTCCCCATTTGCTTGTCGCTTCAGTATTTACGTTAACAGGAGTACGAAATGACGTGACGTTCGCAAAACATTGCTCACTATTCCGTCGCTACGCTCCTTACGAGTCCTGTTAATCCC
>JAFQWS010000014.1 GCA_017407305.1 Clostridia bacterium | reverse complement strand
GTTGCTCGTGCACAAGGCAACTACGTTTCTTGCGACGACATCGCCCAAGACGTCAAAACAAAATTCGGCGATGAAACAGTGGGCGTCTTATTCCCCATTTTTTCCAGAAACCGCTTCTCCCTCATTTTGAAAGGAATTGCAATGGGTGCAAAAAAAGTTGTCGTTCAACTTTCTTACCCTTCCGACGAAGTGGGCAACAGTTTTGTATCTTTGGATGATTTGGATGCCAGTGGCGTAAATCCATATTCCGACGTTTTTACAGCAGAAGAATTTCACAAAACTTTTCCCAATACCAAGCACGTTTTTACAGGAGTTGACTACATCAACTACTACCAAGAACTTTGTGGTGACAAGTGCCAAATCATCTTGGCAAACAACCCCAGAGAAATCTTGAAACACACCAAACACGTAGTTTGTGCTTGCATACACTCACGTGAACGCACAAAAAGAGTGCTTTTAAACGCGGGTGCAGAAAAAGTGCTCAACTTGGAAGAATTGATGAACAAGCCTGTCAATGGCAGTGGTTACAATGCTGACTACGGCGTGTTGGGCAGTAATATGGCAACAGACAACACTTTAAAACTTTTCCCCAGAGATTGCACAAAGTTTGCCTATGACCTTCAAGCAGAATTGGCAAAACGCACTGGTAAAAAGTTTGAATGTATGGTATATGGCGACGGAGCATTTAAAGATCCCGTTGGAAAAATTTGGGAACTTGCAGACCCTGTATGCTCCCCCGGATATACCGATGGTTTGGTGGGAACACCCAACGAAATCAAATTGAAGTACGTTGCCGACAACACCCTTTCTCAATTGTCCGGTCAAGAAGCCGAAACAAAAATGAAGGAAATTATCAAACAAAAAGCATCCGATTTGAAAGGCACAATTTTGTCACAAGGTACAACCCCCAGACAATTGACCGACCTTTTGGCAAGTCTTTCCGACTTGACAAGTGGCTCTGGCGACAAAGGTACACCTTTCATTTTGATTCAAAACTATTTCAAAAACTTTGCAGACTAATTGAAACAAAAAGTACACCACTTGAACGTGGTTCTCTTAGAAATTTTAGACAACATAAAAGACTAACGAAAAATTTTCGTTAGTCTTTTTTTTTGCTCTGCAAAACACACGACTTTGTTTCAAAGTATAGTGTGATATATACTTACAAAGATTTAAACACAAAGGCAACAGTTTGATAAATTGGAATTTAATGATTGCTTCTTTTGATATTCATACAAACGATAGAGCTTTTTTGATAAACTACCCGCATATAACTTAGCAAAAAGGAACTTTTCAAATCCTTTTAACTCTTCTACGTATTTTTGAGGGATCATTGTATGTTCTTTTACAAAAGCAAGTTTCTCGGTTTGATAAGCTTGTGGTTTATCTATACCATAAACCTCAGTCACACCTACGTCGTTTATCGGATTTCTGTGCTTTGACATTCTAACGGCAAAAGAAGTATAAGCATCCACCAAAAGAGAGAGTCTTTCAAAATGAGAGCAAAGTCTATCTAATAAATTTTGCATTTCATCAACAGTCAAGTACATACTCACGCCTTCCATAACGACGATGGCCGATTTATTTTCCTCAATCGCTGTCAGCCAATCGCAAGTTCTTGCATCGCCTGCAATCATTTGATAGTCATCCGTATTGGCATAGTAGCGTTTTCTTTCTTCAATAACTTCCAAAAAATCCACGTCGTACCACTTATGATTTTCCGTTCCAACCCTTATGACGCGACTATCCATTCCGCAACCGATATGAATAATCACTGCATCCGGCGCAGTCACCATTTCCTGCTTTAGCCATTCGTCAAATACGGCAGAACGAATACCCATATAGTACGCAAGCCATTTGGATTTTGATTTTCCTTTAAGCGAAAACCCTTCCGCCTCCCAAATCTCTTCGGCTTTTTTATCATACAGAAACAAGCCTTTTTTGCTTACGTAGGACTTGCCGTATAAGGGGATGTATAGTGTTTTATTTACGCTATTCATATACTATTCTCAAAATTCTTATTCATCGGTAAGTTTATTATAATAAAAAATTAAATATAAATCAAGTTGTTTATGTGGCAAAAAGAAAACTCGACTTCAATAAGTCGAGTTTTACAAAACATCCAATTTAAATCCCTAAGTGAATAGCGCATAGGGTGTAGTTTTTTAATGCAATTTTTTATCTGTGATAACCTTTGAAGAAAAGGGCTATCGTTCCAATGCCTGTGTGGGAGCCAATTACCGGCCCGATATAGTTGACGTAAATGGGATTGGGCAAAATCTTTTCAATTTCTTCCTTGACGAACAAGGCATCTTCCAAACTGTCCGAGTGGCTGATAAAAATTGGATCGTCTTTGTCTAGGTCGTTCTTTTCTTTGATTTTTTCAACAAGTGTTCTGAGCGCCTTCTTTCTGCCGATAACTTTTGAAATTACACAAAGTTTTCCTTCGTTGCTGACGTTCAACATGGGTTTGATGTTGATAAGCGTACCCAAAATTGCCGATGCTGCGGACAATCTGCCACCACGTTTAAGATGGAACAAATCATTGACTGTGAAAAAGTGACATACGTTGTATTTGAATTGGTCGGCAAATTTTGCAGTTTCATTTAAAGATGCGCCACTGTCTGCCTTTTCTACAACGTAATGCAACAACAAACCTTGGCCCATTGATGCACACACAGAGTCCACCACTACAACCTTATGGTTGGGGTATTTTTCGTTGATTTCTTTGGATGCAGAAACAAAACTGTTGGCTGTACCCGAAAGACCGGAAGAAAAACTTACAACCAAAACGTCGTTGCCCTCTTTTACCAATGGTTCTATGTGCTTGATTGCAACGTCGGGGTTGATTTGGGAAGTGATGGGCATGGCGCCTTCTCTCAAACATTGGTAAAAATCTTTGGGTTCAATTTCGTTGCCCGACTCGCCCGAATAATCGGTGTCGTTCATATGAAAACCAAGATTGATGACGTAAACGTCCTTTTGTTGAAGCCACTCTTTGGGCATATCGCAACCGGTATCAGTAACTATTACAAATTTTCTTGCCATAAATTTCTCCTTCAAAAGGCTTTCATTTGAAAAATAAATCAACAATATATTATTTATACAATGTTGATTATAAACATTTATTTAATATTTGTCAATATTACTTGCCAACAAAAAAAGCACCAAAATTGGTGCTTTAAATCATTGGTCAGTTTTGAGTTTTTGCGTTGTATAGCAAGTGGTTGTTTTTCTCAACGTGTTGATAACGTGAAGGGCACATATACCGCCACAAACAATCGTCAAAATCCAAAAGCCTGTGTCCCAAGCATAGCCTTGTCCAATTTCAATGATAAGTTTTCCACCAAAATCAAACAGCGCATGCAAAAAGACAGCCAACCATATATTTTCTGTTTTAATCAAAGTTACCGACAACATTGCACCAATCAAAAAGGAATAGCCAACTTGCAACAAAGTGGAAGTAAACCCACCACCCATAAACAAATTGGAAAAATGCACCAAACCAAAAATTGTAGACGATGCAACCACACTCCAAAAGATGCCGTTTTGTTTGTTTTGAAGTCTTTCCAAAGCCACCGTTTGAATAAGTCCACGGAAAATTGCCTCTTCAAACAATCCTATTGCCAAGCAATCCAAAGCAAAAATGCCAATCAAGTCAAGGCGGACAACTTCAGCTTGACCAAAGTAAAGCGCAGTAAACGGAAAGTTTGCCAATGCAACCAAAAGACAAGGTATTGCCCAAAAAAGCCCCTTTGCCCAGCCTTTTTTGAAGGGATTGCAAATGGGATAGCCCAACAATGCCACCACAACAATCAAGCAGATGCCACCAAAAAGTCTAGGGATTGCCGACGTCAAAAGGTCGTTGGCAATTTGATCGTTTGACAAGACAAAATTGGCACTTTCGAAAACTATCAAAACGACAGCGCAAAGTGCCAACATGATCAAAGATATTGTTTGTTTTCTTTTGGAAGAACTCATACTAGTTTTTTTCCGTTTCGTTTGCAACTTGGTCTTCTATTTTCATTTGTTGCGTCACTTCCGGTTGAAACTTTGCCAAAAAGTCTTTCAACCAATATTTGTAAATGAAAATAAGTGCCACACCAAGAACAATCATGATGATTGCCGTCAATTGTGAAGGGGACAAAAATTGAACAACCGTTGCGCCTCTTTCATCGTCACCACGCAAGTATTCAATCAAAAATCTCCACACGCCGTAACCAACAAGATAAATGGAAAGATTGTATTCGTTTTTCTTTTTTATAAGCAAATATACCATCACTGCGAAAAAGGCAAACAAAAACAATGCTTCGTAAAGTTGTACGGGCAAGACGTTTTTCCATTGGTGGTTGATAAATTGTCTGGTTGCAAGCCAACCATCGCTTTCTTTGCCGTAACAACAACCTGCGCACAAACAACCAATTCTGCCAAATGCATGGGCAAGAACAACGGATGCAATTGCACTGTTGCAAACCTTGGCAAGTTGTGTCAAGTGAACTTTGGTATCTTTGAAGACGTAGTGACCTCCAATAAAGTAAACTGCAAAAAAGCCCAATGCACCACCAATGAGGCCACCATAAAAGGTTGCGCCAACGCCCCAAACCCATTTGCCTGTGGCTTGCCAATGATAATAACTTTGGAACAAAATTGCAAAGCCATAGCCCACAAAAATTGCAACAACGGCTGCTATCAAGACAAAGTTGTAAAGTTTTGCATCAATTCCCATTTTGTCGGACAAATAGCGCAAAGCAACGATTGCACCCACAATACCCAACAAAATCAAAATTGTATATAATTCCATTCCTAAAATTTCTACTCCGGGAAACATAATACGCTCCTTTTAACTTTGATATTTTATCACACGACAATGGGCATTGTCAATATCAAAAAAAACAACCTTTTCCTAAGAAAAAAAGACGGACTTTTCGTCCGTCTTTTTTAGCTGTGTTTAATTACTTCTTGGATTTTGATGCGGGATCTTTGAGCGTTTCGGAAACACTTGCAAACAAACCTGCAACGTTTTGAATTTCCGAAGGGATGATGATCTTTGTGGATTGACCATCTGCTACGTCTGTCAATGCTTTGTAGCCTTCCAACGTTACGTATGCTGCGTTGGGGTTTGCATCATTGATAAGTTGAATTGCTTGTGCTTTACCTTCTGCTTCTGCAATATATGCTTGTTTCCTTGCTTCTGCTGCCAAAATGACAACTTGTTTGTCACCTTCTGCCTTCAAAATCTTGGATTGTTTTTCACCTTCTGCAATAAGAATTTGACTTGCTTTTTCGCCCTCTGCTTGCAAAATTGCTTCACGTCTTTCACGTTCTGCACGCATTTGTTTTTCCATTGCGTTTTGAATATCTTTGGGGGGCAAAATGTTTTTAAGTTCGACACGTGTAATTTTGATACCCCAAGGGTCTGTTGCTTTGTCCAAAACTTCACGCATTTTGTAGTTGACTGTGTCACGAGATGTCAACGTTTCGTCCAATTCCAATTCACCGACAATATTTCTCAACGTTGTTGCCGTCAAATTTTCAATTGCTGCCAAGGGTCTTTCTACACCATAGGTGAAAAGTTTGGGATCTGTAACTTGGAAATAAACAACCGTATCAATTTGCATTGTTACGTTGTCCTTTGTGATAACGGGTTGAGGTTTGAAGTCTGCAACGATTTCTTTGAGTGAAATGGGTGCAGAAGCACGTTCAATGAAAGGAACGAGCATATGGAAACCTGTGTCCCACGTTTTCTTGTATTTACCAAGTCTTTCCACGATAACTGCCGTAGATTGACGTACGATGCGAATGCAAGATGCTGCAATAATAAGTGCGATACCTGCCAAAATGCCAAAAATCAAACCGATCGTTTGGGGAAGGGTAAGTGCTGCGAGTACGTTTAATACCATTTTTGTTTCCTCCTGAAATGTGTTCTAATTAAATTATGATACTTTTTTTGCAATATATTTGTTGCCTTCCAAACCGACGATTTCAACAATTTCGCCTGCTTGTAAAACTTCTCCGTCTTGTGATTTTATGCTCCAGGCCACGCCGTCCACTTCTGCTGTACCAAGTGTGTCAAAATCTGCTTGCGTCAACATTCTAACTTTTTTGTTGAGCATTTTTTGTGCATTGAATTCTTCCTTGCCTTTGGAAAAATGTTGCACGACGTATTTTCTTAAAAATACAAAAGACACAACGGAAACGGTTGCAAAAACGATAATTTGAACCCAAGGACCAATGCCAGGGATCAAAGCCAAAATCATTGCCACGAGAGCACCAACGGCAAACCAAATACTGAAAAAGCCCATTGTGCTGATTTCAACAACGAGGGATGCAATCATAACTCCTAGCCAAATCCATACCATAATACCAATGGCCTCCTTTTTTGTATTGAGAAGAATTGTTCCAACCTTCTCCAAATACATTATACTATATGCTTGTCAAATAGTCAATACTGAATTTATATCAAAAAAAAGCGAAAAGCCTCTTGGCTTTTCGCTTTTTTATTGCAATAAATTATTTGTTTTCTTCTTCTTGAAGTTTCTTTGCTTCTTCGACAATTTTGGGAATTGCGTTTGCGGGAACTTCTTCATAACGTGCAAAGCTGAGAGAGAAGGATCCTCTGCCTTGTGTCATGGAACGAAGGTCTGTTGCGTATTTTGTGATTTCACTCATGGGTGCTTCTGCTGTGACTGTTTGTTTGCCATTTGCAGATTCTGTACCCATAATTCTACCACGACGTTTGTTCATGTCGCCCATGATGTCGCCCAAGAAGCTGTCGGGAACAATGATTGTCAATTCGTAGATGGGTTCCAAAATTGTAGGGCCTGCATCTTTCAAATGTGCGTATGCCAATTTTGCTGCGGATACGTATGCAATTTCCTTACTGTCAACAGGGTGAGAGCTACCGTCGAACAATGTTGCTTTCAAGTTGACCATAGGATAACCTGCCAATACGCCGTGAGCAACTGCTTGACGCAAACCTTTTTCTACTGCAGGGATGTATTGTTTGGGAACTGCACCACCAACGACTGCATCAACAAATTCGAATTCGCCGTCTGCTGCACCGGGTTCAAAGCGAACTTTGCAGTGACCGTATTGACCTGCGCCACCAGTTTGCTTTTTGTGTTTACCTTCGGCTTCAATCTTTCTCTTGATTGTTTCTCTGTATGCAATGCGGGGTTCTTTCAAAACTGCTTCAACGCCAAACTTGTTTTTGAGCTTTCTGCACAAAATGTCAAGTTGTGTTTCGCCAACACCGGAAAGAAGCATTTCGCCTGTTTCGGGATCTTTTGTGACGGAGAAGGAAATGTCTTCGTCTTTAAGTTTGGACAAGCCTGCGAAGATTTTATCTTCGTCGCCTTTCTTTGCTGCATAAACTGCCATGGACAAAACGGGACGAGGCATTGCAATGGGTGCAAGGTCGGGTGCGTCTTTTTCGCAAAGAACGTCGCCTGTTGTTGTAACGACGAGTTTGCTCATTGCGCCCATATCACCTGCGACAACTGCATCACAAGGTTCTTGTTTTTTACCTTTGAGGTAGTAAATAGAACTTGTTTTTTCCGTTGTGTCTTTGTTGACGTTTTTAAGTGTAAGGCCACCTTTGAGTGTGCCAGACAAAACTTTGAACATGGAAAGTCTGCCAACGAAGGGGTCAACGATTGTCTTGAATACGCGAAGGACAAGTTGTCCGTCTGCTGTACCAATTGCGTTTGTTGTTGCATCGGGCAAAGATGCCACGATGAAGGACAACAAGTTGGCGATACCTTTTTGTGCTGTTGCAGAACCGCCCAAAACGGGGATTGTGGAACATTGGCATACACCATTTTTGATTGCAGATGTGATTTCTTCAATTGTGAGTTCTTCACCTTCGAAGAATTTCATCATAAGTTCGTCGTCTGTTTCGGCTGCTGCTTCCACCACTTTGGAGCGAACGTCTTCTACTTGACCTGCCAAGTCTGCGGGAACGTCTTTTGCAACGTCGGGGGCTGTAACGTCAAAGTATTTGCCGGAAACGATATCTACGTAACCATTGAAGCCACCTTTCATGTTGGGCAAGAACAAGGACGTTGCCTTGGAATATCTTGCTTGAATTGCTTCAACAGTTGCCAAATAATTGCAGTTTTCTTTGTCAAGACCACTGACGAAAATCATGCAAGGGATTTTGTGTGCTGTGCAGTAGTCCAATGCTTTTTCTGTACCTACGGACAAGTTGCCACTTGCTTGTGTAACAACGATTGCGCAGTCTGCAACGGACAATGCTTCTACAAATTCGCCTTCAAAGTCAAAGTAACCGGGAACGTCCAAAATGTTGATCTTTGTTCCTTTGTACGTCAAGTTTGCCATTGCCAAGGAAATGGAAATTTTCTTTGCAATTTCTTCGGGGTCAAAGTCCATTGTGCTGTTGCCGTCGTCAACACGGCCTTGTCTGTCAATAGCTTTTGCCAAAAACAACATTGCTTCTGCAAGAGTGGTTTTACCTTCGCCACTGTGTCCGATAAGAGCAATGTTTCTGATGTCTTTTGCTTGATTTGCCATAGTGAATAAATACTCCCTTTTCAAAATTGTGTCTTTGGACACACATACGCGTCAATTATATACTAAAAATTACCTTTAATCAAGGAAATTCAGTAAACTGACTTATTATTTTTGAGTATTTTTCCAAAAGGTTGTCGTCAAAACTTTCAAACTGCACCGTTGAAAAGACGTTTTGCCCACGGATGCGACTTTTGAAGGTCTTTTTTATGCGATTGGCAACACCGTCAACACTGTCAAAAATTTTAATGGCAGGGTACATTCGGTAAAGCAACGTTTTCAGTGACGAGTAATGGGTGCAACCAAGCACAATGCAATCGAAAGGTTTGTCAACGGTGGCAAACAACTGTTCCAAATAGGCAAGAATTTCGCTGTCCTTTTGATTGTTCTCCACCAAAGAAGCAAGTTCTTCTGCGCCCAATGGTATTGCACAATAGGGCAAACGCTTGGTGGCCTTTATGGTGGAGGGAGTTGCCAAAAGCACAAAGTTGTTTGCCGTATAGGTTGACGCTTGGTTGACAGGAGGTGTGCAACCGATTATCTTTTTGTTTGGAAAGGCATTTTGTAATGCCGACAGGCAGTTTTGCGACATAGTGTTGCACGCAAAAACCACTGCATCAAAGTCCAAAAATCTTTCCACAATTGCCTTGCCAATTTGGTACAATTCGTGCGCCCCTTTGTTGCCATAGGGGAAATTTTTCAAATCAGCAAAGTAAACGTAATGGGCGGGCAAAGTGTAATACAACTTTTTTAGAAGGTTTATTCCACCTGCACCGCTGTCTGCTATTGCAATTTTCAACCCGTTATATCTTGAATTTTCCATATAAAATATTATATTAAAGGGAAAACGTCAAAATGCAGAGCTTTTTTGCTTGTTTTTATGTGTAAAATAACTTGATTTGTTGAAACAAGTGTGATAATATATTAAGGCTAAATTTTCGTTTGTAAAAAAAAGGAGATACAAATGCCTAATATTAAATCCGCAAAAAAGAGAGTTAAAGTTTCCCAAACTAAAAGACTCCAAAATCAAATGGTCGCATCTCAAATGAAAACTGCCGTTAAAAAGTTTAACGAAGCAATTTCTAAAAACGACTTGGAATTGGCAAAACAACTTTTGCCTGTTGCTGTTGCAAAAATTGACAACGCAGCACACAAGCACGTTATTCATAAGAATGCAGCAAACCACAAAAAGAGCCAAATCGCAAGAACCCTTTCTCAACTTGAAAAAGGTATCATTGTCGTAAAAATTGATGCAAAAGCCCTTAAACAACAAGAACAAAAGGCAGCAGCAGCAAGAAAAGCAGCAGAAGCAGAAGAAATCAAAAAGGCAATCAACGAAGCCAAAAAGAAAAAAGAAGCTGCAAAAAATCCTCAACCTGCAAAAAAAGGTAGCAAAAAGGAAGCCATTCAAAACATCGATTTGAGCAAACCCGCAGTTGCACCCAAAGCAAAGAAAGCAAAAAAAGCAGACGTTGAATAATCAATGAAACAAAAAGGTATGTTTTCAACATACCTTTTTTTATTGCACCACCATCAAAAAAACACTTGCAACCAGCAAGTGTTTTTTTTAAAGTTTTTCCATTGAAAGAGTTATCGCGTCTTCAAAATCATTTTGGGAAAAGTATTTTGCTTCTTGAGGCAACCAAACGGTGTTAAACTGCGTCATAAGTTGGGGGTTGCGTTGCAAAAGTCTTTTTTGTTGAGTGTCTTTGTTGATTGTCAAACGACATTTGACGTCAAAAAAGTCTTTTAGATTTTGCCTTAGGCTGTACGTTCCTTCCACAATCACCACTCGTTTGGGTTGTACTGCCACCCTTTGATAGGCGTTGGAATAACAATTGTACTTTTGGTATTCAAAAGGTAGGTTGAGTTTTGCTTGGGAGAGCGTTTCTTCCAACCTTTCGTAATCGACGTTGCCTCCCACTTCCGACATTCTTTGCTCCGTCTTGCGTTCAGGGGGCAAAAAGAAATCGTCACAATGGATGACGTAACTGTCGGGATAGTACTCTTGCAACTGAGTGGCAACGGTTGTTTTTCCCGAACAGGCATCGCCGTCTATGGCGACAAAGCACACCAAGTTTCTTTCGCAATACTTATCTATTGCCGAAAGCAAGGGCAAAATTTGTGCGTGTTTCGTCAAGGCAATGCGATAGTGAGGATCATAATTTTGTCTATATGATGCAGAGTGATGCATATGGGTGGGGGCTTTTAAAAAGTCCGTAACCAAGTTTTTGGTGGCAAAAAATGGAATATGCACAAACTTGGATTGTACCAATTGCAAAAAATCATCACAACGCTTTTCCAAACTGAGCAAATTGCCGTCCGTTTTGGTCGTTTTTGACACCACTGCCGACACCGTTTGCATGGGAATTTCCATTTTTTGACAAGCACCCAAATTTATGCGACACATTTTGTCGGAAATTTCTTCAAACAAAGGTTGGGTAAAATCTTTTATCAAAGAGCATTCTTCAATCAAAGACAAGACGTCGGAGGCTCTTTGCAAATGTGCAATGCCAAATTCGGCTTGATAAATCATCTTTAGAAAGTCTTGACCTTTCATCAAAGGACGTTTTGTGTAGTTGTGTTTTAAATATTTGATCAATTGAGACACTCCTACTTTTTGTCGTTGCCAGAGTTGGGGAAAATTTTGCTCATTTCTTCAAAGAAAGTGTTGGAATCTTTGAATTGTTTGTAAACTGCTGCAAAACGGATGTAGGCGACTTCATCTACGTCTTTCAATTTCCCCATAACCATATCCCCAATCTTTTGAGAGGAAATTTCGCTGTCCAAACTGTTGAAAAGTTCCTTTTCTATGGCGTCCACCATTTCATCAATTTGAGCCATGGAAATTTTTCTCTTTTCGCAAGCACGCAAAATGCCGTTTTTAAGTTTTGTCTTGTCAAATTGTTGACGCGTTCCATCACGCTTGACAACAAGCATGGGCACCATTTCAATTGTTTCGAAGGTAGTAAATCTTCTGCCACAATTTTCGCATTCGCGTCTTCTTCTGATTGCCTTTCCGTCATCTGCCGGACGAGAGTCAATAACTTTGCTGTTTTCTTTTCCACAATATAAGCATTTCATAATCTTTTTCCGTAACTTTTATTCTTTTTTTGCCTTGAGCAAACTTCTTTGTTTGATTAAATTATATCAAATGCACAAAGTAATGTCTATAACAACAGCCGTTTTTTTTGACAATTTGTTTTGCAAAAATAATTAAAAAAAATTTAAAAAACTTTTGCAATATTGACACCCATTGTCATATAATATGTGCTAAAATTCTGGTGTAAACAAACAAAGGAGAAAATCAATATGAACAACAACGAAGTATTTTTCAAAGAGGAATTTGATTTGGATGAAATTGAAAGAAAACTTTACTCTTGGTCGTATGACGACGTAATTGACGACGCGTTGGTGGCAAAAATTGATGCTCTTTTTAGAAAATATGGAATTTAATTTTGAAACAAACTGTTTTGCACTCTAATAACCTACTTTGCTTGACATCCGCCGAAATAGTTGAAATATTTTAAAATATCATAAGTTCTCCCATTTGATGCCTTTTGGCAAAAAAAATACTGCGCCTTCTTGTCGCAGTATTTTTTTATTTTTTCAAATTTTTAATTGAATCCAAAACATTGGAAGCATAGGTTGTGCATAGATTTTTGTTGTCGTTGAATCTACTTATGCCGTTGTTAAGCAAAATTTCTCCAAATTGCTTTTTTGTGTATATCTTTTTCCACAAGCCATAGGCAAGCGAACCGGGAATTGTGTTGACTTCGTTGCAATACACCTTTTGATCTTTGACAAAATAATCTACTCGCAAAACACCGTCACAATTTAGTTGTTGGTAAATTGTCTTGGTGTAGTCTGCAATTTGCTCTTTGACTTGCTTTGTCAACTGCACCTTTTGTTCGAGGGAAGAAAAATCTCCACTTTGATACTTGTCGTCAAAGGTCAACAATTCTCCTTTGCCCACGCACTGAAAGTCGCTTGTTTTTATTTGATTGTCCTTTCTTAATGCCGAGCAGTTGACTTCCACAAGGTCTTCCAAGGCTGGTTCCACCAATACTTGCTTGTCAAAATAAAAGGCATTTGTCAATAACTTTTGCAAACTTTCTTGGTCTTGCGCCTTGCCAACACCTATGGACGAACCCAAATTGAGAGGCTTGACAACAACGGGAAATTCAAATGGACAGACAAACTCTTGCCCAAAAGTGGCAACGGCTCCCGACAAAGTTTTTACGTCAAGGCTTTGCAAAATGCTTTTGGTTACCGCCTTGTTCATAAAAATTGCCGATGGCAAAACGTTGCATTGTGCCTGGGGAATGTTACACATATTCAAAAGTCCCGACAAACTGCCGTTTTCGCCCCAACCACCGTGACAGCAATTGACGGCACAGTCTATCTTTTCTGCGCGCACGAAAACCCCTGCCGTAAGCAAATACAAGTAAGGTGTTCCTGCAGAAAACAACGTTCGTTTGCCTCGTTTTTGTGAGTGTTCGTAGGGAGCCAAATCGTTGGGAACTTTCCAAGCAACTCCTTCACGGTCGATATATACACATATTAAGTTGTGATGAGCAAAGAAACTGCGTGCATAGCATCCCGTAACAACGGAAATGTCATGCTCCACGCTTTTGCCACCATACAAAAGTAAAACGTTCATTTTAGTCGGGCAAATCATTTTGGAAAAGCACCACGTCCCCTTCCAATGCCAATTGGCGCATTTTTGTAACTGCTTCATTCATCGTTTGGCAAAGATGAACTTGTGCCAATCCGTCGCATCCTGAAAGTATGTCTTTTTGATTTTTTCCCACCACAAAAAGGTGGTCGCAAACAGACGACAACGCCTTGCCCACTTCTTTGTTTAGAAATTGGCTATACTTTCCGCCCTCGGCAATGCCTTGCGTGATGGCAAACTTTGCGCCGTCAAAACTCGCCAAAGTCTCTCGTGCAAGTTTTACTCCGTCCAAGTTGGCGTTGTAACTGTCGTCTATTATGTATATGCCGTTGCCTTTCAATAGTTGCATACGGTGAGGCACGCTCTCCACAAGCGTTGCCCTTTGACATAAAAAATCAAAATCAAAACCCAATCCCAAACCAAGAGCAACTGCCATTGACAAATCCAAAACAGCTCCTTTGCCCAACAATTTGCAATCAATACGACGTGTTTTCTCTCGATAGGTCAAATCAAAGGTGGTTGTGCCATTGTGAAAGTGAAAATTGTCACAAGCCAAAAAGCCACCATTGACAACGTACTTTTTGCAGTCGCCTACCTTGGAATATTGCTGGAAATAACGAGGCTGTTGACACATAATGCAAAAACTGTCTTTGTCCAAATAATGCAACAGTTGAGTCTTTTCTTTGATGACGTTGTTCATTGTCTTGAAGGTTTGCATGTGACAAGGCGAAACACCAACAAAAACGCCAACGTCTGGTTGCACCATTTGGCACAAAGTTTTTACGTCCCCCATTTTCTTCGCGCCCATTTCAAATATGGCAAATTTAAAACAAGAAAAATCCGTTTTGTTGATAAATGCCGACACGCCCTTTTCAGTATTGACGGAATTGGGAGTGCAAATACAATTGGGCAAAAGTTGACAAGCAAAGTGCTTGACTTCCGTTTTGCCAAAACTGCCAACGACGGCGATTTTGCACAAGTCGTATTGGGAAAGTTTGTTTTTTGCTTTGTTGCAATATGAGGCAGTTATCAGCCCTTCAATGGGCAACAACGCCACGCCGCTGACCAACACAACAAAAGGAGATAGGACGGGCACAAGCCAAATGAGCCACCTAGAAAGCAATATTGTCATAAACAACACGACCGCGACCAATCTTGCCATCCTTTTGGTAAAAACAAACTTTACTTTGTGCCTTTTGACAAGGTATCTTACGCCAACCGTAAACCACAAAACACAAAAGCACCACCAAAAATCTTTTTCCACGGACCAAATGACAAGGGTGACACATTGCAACAAAAACAGAGTGACCAACCATTTTACGGTTGCACCTTGAAAACAATATTTAAGTTTGTATCCATTTTGTTGTGTTAGACGCAACCACTCGAAAGACAAGATCGCACCCACAACACCACCAATCAATCCTTTAATCAAATATAAAATCCTCAATCAAATCGGCAGTTTTTTGTACATACGTGGCAAACTCAAAGTGATCGCCTTTTGTCACAATCAATTTGCTGTTTTTTATCAATCTGTGCAACTTTTTGCCCATCCACAAAGGTGTTGCACTGTCCTTTTTGCCATATACCAACAAAGTTGGGGCGGAAATTTGCTTTGCATACTTTGTCAAATCTTGATTGACAAGTTTAATAAACGTACCTTTCAAATGCTGTGGTGTAGCGCGAAAGTCTAGGGAACCGGCAACTCTGTTTTTGTCAAACTTTTTTGCAATTTTGTGAAAGGTTTGTTTTATTGTTTTGACAAGGCTAAATCTTTTCAGTCCGGCAGAGGAAAAAAGTACCATCTTTTGCACCATGTCGGGATATAGACAGGCAAAAGCAATTGCCACCCTCCCACCGAAGCTGTGAGCAACAACGTGACATTTGTCAATTTCACAACCTTTCAAAAAAATTTTCAGTTGCCTTGCATAATCAATTACATCCCACGCACAAGGTGGGCTTTGACTTTTGCCAAAGCCCCACAAATCCACACGAAGGTTGGTGGAGTGATACATCAACGTTGTGATGGGTGCAAAGATTTCGCTGTCGCACCCCCAACCATGCAAAAAGAGAATGACGTTGTCTTTGTCATTCTCTTTGGTAAAGTTTGTATTCAAATTGATAATCCTACAATTGTTTAATCATTGTATAGCCGTCTTTACTTCCAAACGTTTTGTCTTTGGGATAGAAGTTTTTTCTCACGCCAACAGCCTTATACCCCATTTTTTGGTAAAGCGCAACAGCCTTGTGATTGTTGACGTTGACTTCCAATTCGCCAATGGTACAACCATTTTGCTTGGCACAAACTTCGGCGCTTTCAATAAGTGACGAGGCAATGCCTTTTCGGCGAAAATCGGGATGGACTGCAACCGTTGCAATTTGCATTTCGTCGGCAATTGCAAAAAAAGACAAATAGCCCACCACCATTTCCTTTTCAATATATGCAAAAACGTGCGCCAAGGTGCTTTCGAACAATTCTTTCAATGCCCTTTTGTTCCACGCCTCGCTGTCAAAACAGAGGTTTTCTAAATGGAGCAAACTATCCACGTATTCAGTTGAGTTCAATTTTACTATCATTTTTTGTTAAGTTCTGCCTGACTTTTTCTAATATACAAAGGGGAAAGCATTTGCACAAATTGATTTTGGGCAATTTTGTCTTGCACCAAAGAAACTTCTTGTTGCAATAAAAATGTGTTTTCGTCAAACGTTTGCCAATCCTTTGTGTCACAATAATCAATTAAGCAAGGTTCTTGAATACATTGCGTTTTGTCGTATTGTGCAAAATACAATCCACTGCCTGCATCTATACAACAACAATTGGAGCCTTCTTTGTATGCCAATGCGTTTAAAGAAGTAAATGCAACAAGCTTTGTCTTGGGGTATGCCGTGTGATATCCTTTGACGGTGGCAACACCAATTCTGATGCCTGTAAAAGAACCAGGGCCTACGCAACAAGCCAAAACGTCCAAATCGGCAAAAGTCAATTTTGCATCAGCCAAAGCCTTTTCCACGGCCAAATTGATTGTTGTAGAGTGTCTCAAACCACAATCTTGTTGACTGGCAGAAAAAACTTTGTCGCCTGAAAGTACTGCAACAATAAGACTGGATGAAGTTGTATCAATAATTAGGCAATTCATATTGGATGGACCTTGAATTTTCGTTTATGTTGGTAATTTTTATTGTCAACGTCTTTTTGGGCAACAATGGTTTGACGTTGTCGCTCCACTCAATGGCAGAAACCGAGCGTGGTTGACAAAAATATTCGTCCAAACCAAGCAACTGCACTTCGCTATAATCATCAATGCGATAAAAATCAAAGTGATTGAGAGTAAGTTGTCCATAAAACATGTTGTGCAAGGCAAAGGTGGGGCTGGTGACGTCGTCTTCAATGCCCAAACCCAAAGCCAAGCCTTTTACAAAATGGGTTTTTCCTGCACCCAAATCCCCTTGCAACAAAAGACACTCGCCACCTTTCAAATGAGAGGCAAACTCTTTTGCAAAGTCCATTGTCTGCTGGACGCTGTTGGAAATATATTTCATAGTTATACACCTATTATACTAAAATTAAATTGAAAATACAAGCAAGACTAGTCGTCTTTTCTAAATCGCGCCAACGTTTTGGAAAGTTGCTTGTACAACAACAAAGTAATTGTCGTGACGCAAATCGCTTTGATTAAGTTGAACAAAATGAGATAAATCCAAGTGCTGTTGAACATTGCAACTGCATTTTCGCTCATATACAAAGGATAGGTCAAAAATCTGTTGACGGGCAAAGCCACCACCGTTTGTGCAATGCAAGCAAGGGACAAGCCAATGGCAACAGTGTTGATGGAACGGCTTTTCTTATACATAATGGAAGGGATGATGATATAGGCAACCATGGTGATGATGTTTGCCAATTCGCCAATGCCTGCCGTATGCGACTTGAAAAGAACGCACAATGCTTCTTTGCACAAACAAACGATTATGCCTTCCACAGGGCCATACAAAAAGCCAACAAGCATAATAAATGTGTTGCCCACGTCCAATTTGAACCAAGGTGTTGCAGGAAAAATGGGAAATTCAAGATAACTTACTGCAAACGCCAAAGAGGCAAAAACAGCCATAACCACAATCTTTTCGGTGGAAAAAATCTTTCTTTTTTTCGTTTCTGTACTTGTCATAACTTCTCCTTTTAGGGACAAATAAAATACGCCCCAAAAAATGGGGCGTAAAAATGCACAAAACAACAAAATCTTTATCATCCGGACTTTGACCGTCGGCACAGGTATTTCACCTGTTCGGCTAACTTGCGTTTGTTAGTGGGCTTTACCACCGGTAAGGATTTTCACCTTGCCCCAAGATTTTATACTTTTATTTTAATGTGTTTTGATTGTTGTGTCAATTAATTGAAGTGGACAAACTTTTGAGCAAATCTGTAACTAAAAATGCAAAGTGCTCTACCCAACTTGCCACGGCGTGTGACAAACCAGCAGTGAGAACGATTGCGCATCTTTTTGTACATGATGGGGTCAAAATCTTTGACCTTTTGCCACATATCTTCAAATTCCTTTTCCATTTCGTCCGTTTTGTTCAAACGCATGTAGGCTGTTGCGATTGTGAGCATAAGTTCACATTCGTGTTTGAGATAACTTGCCAACATTTTGTCTGTTTTGGACAATTCTGTAAGGTTGTAGGCCGTTGCAATCTTTTCGCTGATAAGTTTTTGTTGGAGGCAACGTTTTTTCATGATGCCTTCTTGAATTGATTGATCAGGTCTGCCAATGTAATAGGAATACAAAGTGATGTCCATGTAATAAATGCGTTTTGTCCAACGCAAAGGAAGGTAAACCATCAAATTGTCTTCATAGAATACGTGTTTGGGCAAATCAAGTTTGATATCACGCATGATTTGTGTACGGAAAATGCAAGTGTGAATTGTCAAGCATTGCCATACCTTGAACTTTTTTGTATCTTCCCAACCAAAAATTCTATGTTGGGGCAATACGCTCTTGTATTTGATAACTTGTTTTTTTCTGGGAATTGCGTGATCGTAAAGGTAGTTTGCAATAAACAAGTCAATGCCACCTTCGCTTTCCAATTCTTCAAGTTTGTCCAACGTTTGAATATATGCGTCGGGAAGCAATTTGTCATCCGAGTCCAAAACAAAGAAGTATTTACCTGTGGAATGTTTCAAACCTTGGTTGATACCTTCGCCGTGGCCACCGTTTTCTTGGTGAACAACCTTAACAATGTTGGGATATTTTTCTGCATATTCGTCAGCAATTGCACCTGTGTTGTCTTTGGAGCCATCGTTGATGACAATTATTTCCACTCTTTCACCACCGACAAGCAAACTTTCAATTGCGTCTGCCATGTAGTCTTGAGAATTGTAACAAGGAACTGTAACGGATAATAATTTCATATGTTAGTCCTCCATACTTGACATTATATCATAATGACACAAAAAGTCAATTTATTAAGATATAGTTGCAAGTTTGCAGTGGCTTTTAATAATACAAATTGTGTTTGGCGTACAATTTAGTTTAGATGTACGAAAAGTTGTGAAATGCGATAGGCAACTATTGCCAACCATCTACCAAATTTTCCCTTGCGAGTCACCCACCAACAAATGGAGTGGTTTTTCATTTTGTTGCCCATTTCGGGATCAAAGTCCACAACTGCTTGCCACATTGCATCGTTTTCCTTTTCCATTTCTTCCGTTTTGTTTAAACGCATAACAACCGTTGCAATGGTTAGCAAAAGCTCACTTTCGTGTTTGAGATAGCTTGCCAACTTGGGGTGAGTCTTTTTTAATTCCGTCAAGTTGTAGGTTGTTGCTAAACGTTGACTGCAATACTTTTGTTGCAAGCAACGACGTTTGACCACCTCTTCTTGCACAGATTGACCTTCACGGCCAATGAAATAGGCATACAAATCAACGTCCATATAATACAACTTTTTGGTGTGTCTCAAAGGAACGTACACCATCAAATTGTCTTCGTAAAAAGTGTGTTTGGGCAATTCCACCTTGCTGTCCAACATAAGTTGACGATCAAAAATGCAAGTGTGAATTGTCAAGCATTGCCATACCTTGAACTTCTTGGTGTCTTCCCAACCAAAAATTCTGTTTTGAGGCAACGTACCTTTGTATTTGATAACTTGTCTTTTGCGCTTGACCACGTGGGCGTAAATATAGTTTGCCACCAACAAATCTATCCCACCATCACTTTCCAGTTGTTCAAGTTTGTCCAAGACTTGTAAAAAAGCGTCTTTTTCCAACCAGTCGTCCGAGTCCAACACAAAAAAGTACTTTCCTGTTGCGTGTTTCAAACCTTGGTTGATACCTTCGCCATGGCCACCATTTTCTTGATGAACGACTTTGACGACGTCGGGATATCTTTTGGCATAATCGTCTGCAATTGCACCCGTGTTGTCTTTGGAGCCGTCGTTGATAATAATAATTTCCACTCTGTCGCCACCAACAAGCAAACTTTCCACAGCCTTTGACATATAGTCTTGCGAGTTGTAGCAAGGAACTGTAACGGATAATATTTTCATAATCTTTCTCCTTTTTACAAAGTGATTATACAAAACGAAAAAAGCAAAGTCAATAATAAACCTTGTTTTTGTTTGCTTAAAGACAACAAAAAAGTCCCCAACGAATTGGAGACTTTTTGTTGTTTGTTCAATTATTTTGCAAATGCTTCTTTTGCGGAAGAAATGCCGTATTTTGCCAAGACTGCGTCAAAGTCTGCTTTGACTTGTGCTCTTGCGTTGTATGCTTCAACTGCTACAGCATGTTTTTCTGCAATTCTTGCTTCGATTGCTTTGATTTCTTCTTCGCTTGCGCCCTTGTCTTTTGCTTTTGTAAGTTGTTTGCAAACTGCATCCCAAGCCATTGCTTTTGCATTGTACGTGCTTTCTGCTGTGTACAAAGCTTTTTCTGCTGCGTTGACTTCTGCCATTTTGACTGTGCGAGCAAATTTTTCTTCAAATTTTGCAATTTTGTCTGCGGGTGCGCCAGATTCTTTCATCTTTGCAAGTTTTGCTTCTTCGCTTGCCTTTTGTTTTTGCAAGTCGGGGAAGATGATCATGAAGATGAAGAAGAAGATTACGATGGACAACGTACCCATGACAACCGTTTCAATAAGAACACGGAGTGCAGGGGGAAGGATTCTTGCCCAAAGGCCAAGGAAGTTGTTTACTGCGTTGCAGAAGAGGTTTACCAATACCCAACCAATTGCGTACCACATAATTTGGTAAGGGATGTTGCCGTGTGAACGGTATGTAATGTTTCTTTGCATAGGGAAGTTGATAACTTGTGCTGTGCCTGTACCAATTGCAAATGCAATCATATAGCCCAAGCCACCACCGATGATAACCTCGCCTGCTTCGTTTTTCAATACGGGATAACCCAAAATCCACCACATTGCATCAACCATTTGGCCTTCTGTGTTTTTAACTTGGAAACCAAGATAAATGGGATCCGGCCAGAACCATTCGGTACCTGCCAAGCCAATACCCAAAAGGTTGGGCAAGAACAAGAATACCAAGTATTGGTAAATTGTTACCAAGTTGCTGATCATGTAGAACATGAAGAATTGGTAAATAAGTTTTGCAACTTTAGGATGTTTGCCTTCAAAAGCATACCATACACCAAGCCACCAACGCCAAATCTTTTGGAAGAAAGCAATAAAGCTATTTTCCGAAAGGGGTTTGACAGCAATTTCGGGAGTTTCGATTGCTCCTACTTCTTTTACTTTTTCTGCCATAATTTTTTATCCTCTCTTTTTATTTTTAAAAAATTATTGTCTCTTACCTTTGTTGCCAAAGTTTACAAGCGTGTGAATGATACCAAAAGGTTTGCCGTTGACAATCTTCAAGATGCCGTCAACCATGGGCATTGTGATGATGCCACCTGCCATACGTTCCAAGCCTCTGAAAGGAAGGTTCATGACGCCCATTTGCAATACGTTTGCAAGGCCTCTGTTGACTTTGAAAATGATTTTGTAAACCAAGTTGAGTGCGTGGAATGCAAATCTACCAAGGCCACCTTTTGCGTATTTAAGTTGACCAAGTGTATCGTTGTAACCCAATTCGCCCTTGTTAAGTTCGGGGTTGGGGATGGGTCTGCCAAGCAATTTTTCAAATTCTGCATCGGGAACTGCAACTACGTCACCAGAATAGTAGTGAGCCAATTCTTCCTTGTTGTAAGGATTGGGTGCGCCTGTGCCTTTTCTTTCAATCTTACCTTCAAGTTTGATGTCTGCACTGGATGCGCCAATGTAAATTTGATATTCGCCTGCTTCTTCTTCCCATTTGTTGGTTGCAACGTTGAAGTAACGGAAAGATTTGTCATCAAATTTGATTTCAACGACTTGTTGTTCGCCTGCTTTCAAACTTGTTTTTGCAAAACCTTTGAGTTCTTTCTTGGGACGGAAGATTTCGCCATCTTTCTTACCAATGTAAAGTTGGGAAACTTCTGCACCGTCTACTGCGCCTGTGTTTTTGACAACGAACGTGACTTTGTCATCTTCGACAACAAGGTTGCTGTATTCGAACGTTGTGTAGGAAAGACCAAAACCGAAGGGGAATGCTACGGGGACACCTGCTGTGTCATAGTAGCGGTAACCAATGTACAAGCCTTCGCGATATTCTGCTGTTGCGCCGTGTCCGGGATAGTTGTCTGCACAACTGCAATCTTCGTATTTGATAGGGTAGGATTCGGACAATTTGCCGGAAGGGTTGACTGTACCAACCAAGATGTCCAAAATTGCTCTTGCGCCTGCTTGACCGGGCAAGTATGTATGCAACAATGCGGGAACTGCATCTACGAAAGGCAATTCAACTGCACTACCACATGCCAAGACAACAACTACGTTGTCGTTGACTTTGATCAATTCGTTGAGCATATCGATTTGGTTTTGAGGAATCTTGATGTTGACTCTGTCCATACCTTCGGTTTCGGTAACTTCGTCCAAACCAATGTATGCCAAAACGATTTCTGCTTTCTTTGCAAGATCAACTGCTTCTTGTGTCAATTTTGCGTTCTTCTTGCCATATCTGTCAAAACCTGCGCATGTGCCAACAACTTCAAATTTGTCGGAGTATTCGCCCAAAATTTCCAAAGTGTCGTCCAATTTGATGGGGTTGACGATGGATGAGCCTGCGCCTTGATAACGAGGTTTTTTGACAAAGTCACCAATGAGAGCAACTTTTGCACCTTTCTTCAAAGGCAAAATGCCGTTGTTTTTAAGCAATACCATGGATTCTTCTGCTGCTTGACGTGCAATTGCGTGGTGTCTTTCGGCTGCTTCGGGAGAAACAACATTGGGTTGATCTGCAGGTCTGTCTTTGTAAACTTCTTCCGTTGTGTAGATGAGGTCGAGCAATCTGTCAACTGCTTCGTCAACAACGTCTTCGGAAATAATCTTGCGATTGACAGCGCGTTCGATGTCAATGGAAGATTCGCCACCTGTTGTGGGCATTTCCAATTCGTTACCAGCAAGCAATGCTGCAACACGGTCGTTGTCTCCGCCCCAGTCGGTAACTACAACACCATTAAATCCCCATTCGTCACGAAGGATTTCTTTCAAGCAGTGCATATTTTCGTTTGCATATTCACCGTTGATAAGGTTGTAGGAGGACATGATTGTCTTTGTGCCACCTTCTTTGACAGCGATTTCAAATGCTGTAAGGTAGATTTCACGAAGAGTTCTTTCATCCATTACGGAGTCGGATGCCATACGGCGTTCTTCTTGGTTGTTGCAAGCAAAGTGTTTGCAACAAGAGGAGATGCCGTTGGATTGCAAACCACGTACCCAAGCGGCTGCCATCTTACCTGCCAAATAGGGATCTTCGGAGAAGTATTCGAAGTTTCTGCCACAACGAGGGTTACGCTTCATGTTCAAGCCGGGGCCGAGCAATACGTTAACTTTCAATGCGACTGCTTCTTCGCCCAATGCTCTACCGATTTGTTCGCCCAATTTTTCGTTCCAGCTGTTTGCAACAGTTGCACTTGTAGGGAAACAAGTTGCAGGGATGGATGCGTTCAAACCAAGGTGGTCTGCGGCTGCGGCTTGTTTTCTGATACCTGTAGGACCATCGGACAAGAACATGGAAGGAATTCCGTGTTGAGGATAGTCGACAGTTTGCCAGAAGTCCTTTCCGGACAACAAGCGCGCTTTTTCTGTCAGCGTCATTTTTTCAATAATGTGTTTGTATTTCATAGTTACTCCCTTTATAGGCAAAACTTCTGCCCTAAAAATTTTATTTCTTTTTTATTTCTTTCTAAGCACGAATGCTGCTGCAACCAAGATTGCGACAACGCCTACTGCGCTAGAACCGATTACGCCGAAGCAACCTTTTTTATCGTTGCCACCTTCACCGGAACCGCCTTCGCCGGAGCCACCTTCACCGGAACCGCCTTCACCGGAACCACCTTCGCCGGAGCCACCTTCGCCAGAACCGCCTTCGCCGGAACCACCTTCACCGGAGCCGCCTTCACCGGAGCCACCTTCGCCGGAGCCACCTTCGCCACCGCCGATAGGTTCTTCTTCTGCTACCCAGCTTGCCAACCATTCCCAAATTGTTACGTTTTCTCCGTCAATTTGTACGTAGCCAGCATTGTTGTTTTGTACTGCGCCGTCCCAAGATACGACGGGCAACAAATCGTTGCGCAAGACGTAAATCCAAGACCAGTGACCCATATATTCAATTTGGTCTTCGCTAATTCTAGGGTCCGTTGCTCTGACGTTTGCAGGGAAAGAGAAGTATACGTTTTCTGCACCTGCTTCAATCAAACGTCTGTAAGTTGCAACCGTATAGTTTGCGGGATCAACCGTTGTGTCGTTTTGTGCTGCGACAAACCACATGGGGATGTCTTTAATTGCTTCGATATTTGCATCAGTAATGACGCTATTTTGCAATGCTTCGCAGATGGGATATGCTGCTGCAAAGTAATCGGGGTGTCTGATGAGCATATTCATGGTCATAAAGCCACCATTGGAGCATCCGCCGAGGATAATCTTTTCGGGGTCAATATCTGTGTGTGTTGCAACGTAATTTTCAATTGCTGCAAACAAGGAAGCATTGTAAATGGATTCTGTGCTTTCGCCACTACTTTGGCCAGAGCCCAAATCCATCCACACTGTGGGTGATTGAACTGCCAAGACGTATGCACCAGCGCAATCTTCTGTGACAAAGCATCCTTGAACTTTGTCGGATGCAAGCAACGTTACGTTGTTGCCTAACAAGGTGATATCGATATCGTTGCCACCTTCACCTGCACCGTGCAACCAGATGATAAGAGGGTTTCTAACATCGTCTTGTGCAAGTTTTGCAGGTTCATAAGAACCAATTTGGTGAGTGATCGTGTGATTTGCATCACTGGGATCAGTCCACGTGTAGGTGGATTTTGTCCAATCAAGCGTGGAGTAAACAAATTTGCCTTGATCTACAATACCGTTGATTTGCATTTGATCATAGGACGTTCCACCAACTGTGATGGATTTGCCTGCTGCAATGGAAACAGCGTTGATGGGTCTATATTGATCCGTCCATGTGTTGTAACCCGTTTCCATGTTGTAGGTGAAAGGACCCGCGTTGTTGGAAAGGCTACCAATAAGCATACCCCAGGAATCGTTAACTGTGTAGACAACTCTCAAGTCAAGTGTTACGTATCTGCTTGTTGATGCAGTTACTTCTTTGCCGTTTGCATCGGACAAATAAGCTCTCGTTACTTCACGAGAATCTTCTATAAGTGTGCCACCTGAAAGATACGTTGAATCTACGACAAAAGTTTCTTTGTCGAAGGAAGTGCCGAGAACGTCTGCCTTAAAGTCAATGATAACTTTATCTACTGCAGGGCCAAAGTCGTATGCGCCTACGCCCCAAACAAAGGTTGCTTGCGTGTATTCTGCTGCAAAAACAATGTTTGTAGACATTGAACAAATCATTGCAATTGCAACCAATACTGCAATAAGTTTGCTAAATTTTTTCATATTATCTCTCTCCTAAAAATGAAAATTTGTGCAATGGGCATACTACACCCAATATTTCTAAATAAATTATATCAAATCAAATGTAAAAGTCAATACTGATTTTGAAAATTGTGCTTGTTTTTTTCATTTTTTTAAGAAAAACAAAGCCTTTTATCTTTGGCAAAATAACGAAAAAAAATCTCAAAAAACGTATGCTTTTTTTCAAAAATTGAGCGCGTTTTTCCATTTTTTTCTAAAAATTGTCACTTGAAAACTTTTAACAATTGAAATTTTAAACCTTGAAAAAAGTCAAAAGGTAATGGGCACAGGCAAATTTGACTTGCCCATTTGCCTTTTTTATCCTGAGATTGAACCACTTTCATTTTCAATTGATTTTGAATATTTCAAAACCTAACAAAGGCTATTGACAAACCAAGATAAAATGTGGCAAAATTAAATAAGGTGAAAAAAATGATTAGATTTGCTCTTGTAACAGACAGCAAAACCTGTCTAAAATTTAAAGAAGTTTTGGCAAAATGTGCAAAAGATTGTCAAACGCAAATTGCTGTTGATTGTTTTGCAACTTCCAACGACGTTGCATCTGATTACAAATCAAATTGGGACGTAATTATTTTTGACTGCAACGTAAAAAACAGCGATTGCTTTTTGTCTGCCAAATATATTCGTTCTTTCGATGAAAACGTCAAGTTTTGCTTTGTATCTCCATCTTTGGAAAATGCCCTTTTGGGCTATTCTGTGCAAGCAAGTTGTTTTTGGATAAATCCTTTGCATTCCGACACCATTTTGCACGATTTGCGTCCACTGGTAAAATCTCTTGTTGAAAGCAAAGCAGAATTTTTGAAAGCACATACCGAATATGGCGTGCAAAAATTGGCTTTGAACGAAATCGTTTACATTGAAAGCATGAATCACCGACTTATCGTGCATACCAAAACGGCAGAGTATACTTTAAAAAGCACAATGGGCGCAGTGGAAGAACTGCTTGTAGACAAAGGCTTTTTTAGATGCAACCAAGGTTACTTGGTCAATTTGGGACAAGTAAAAGGAATTGAAGGCGACTTCGCATTGGTGGGCAACACAAAACTTGCCATCAGTCGAGGCAAAAAGAAAGCATTTTTGAACACCTACAACGACTTTGTCGATTGGATTGCCTAACGTTGACAAATGCATGAAAGCATGCACAAATGCACACTTGAACATATGAACATAGTTAAAAACCCCCAAGTCGCGTAACTGACTTGGGGGTTTGTGCACATATGAACAAATGCACAAGTGATAATTTTCTATACGACTTTGCTTCGTTTAAATTTCAAATAAAACGTCAACGTTCCATTTTCATTTTACTGTAAAAAAAGCACGAAAAAGGTTGCACAACCAAAATTTTGAGCAAGTTGGACAATTGTTTGCACCACTTTTCTTTTTGACAAAATTTTGCCATTGGGCAATTGTTTGACAAAAGCAAACTAACTTTTGTTTAGTATAGAACCAATTGCAAAAAGCTTTTTCTAAAAACAAGTCAAACACGTTTAAAGAAATCAAAATTGTTTTTATTTCAAAAATCAACGCAATTGAAAATGCCTACCACCAAAAGGTGGTAGGCATTTGTTTTGAAGAGTTGATAAATCTTTTCAAACGAATTTGATAAATTTACCTAAAAGAAGATTTATTCTTCGGATTTTTCTTCGGGTTTTGCTTCGGGTTCTTCAACAGGACCTGCTTTTTGGCGTTTGAGTGCGCCACTGATTGCAAAGTAGCCCCATGCTGCCATACCGACAACTGCCAAGCAGTCAACTACGATAAGGATGTATTCCCAAGATGCAAGTTTAATCTTGAGGGTGATGCCTTCGCCCAAACCGTTCATTGCCAAGCTTTCGCAAACTGTGAACAAAATGTTCTTTGCGGATTGACGGATGACTGTTACGTCTGCTGCATTTGTCTTGTCATAGATTGTGCCTGCAGGTGCAATTGTTGCAAGGTTGAGGTC
>JAFQWS010000013.1 GCA_017407305.1 Clostridia bacterium | reverse complement strand
TTTTATTAAAAAATTTTTTTTTAGGGTTCGGTGGGTGGTTATGCAAAAACGGCGCAACCTGTGGCAAGCAACAAGGAAATTGCGCTGTGCCCCGACAATCCCAACGTTGACAAAGGTTTGTCGCACAGAAAGGAAATTCTTGCCATATACCCTGTGTCTTCCAACAAGGTAAGCAACAAAAACAAAACGACTATTTGTGGGGTAAAACTCAACACCAAAAAAACGCTGTCGCAAACGCAAAGCAAAAGCGATTGCCAAACGGGTGCAAAGGAGTTGAGAAGGGAGTTTTCAAAGATTTTTTTTACAACGTCGCCAAGGTTATTTATTGAGTTTGTCAAAAACTGAGCAATTCCACCCACTGCCAAAAAGAATATTGCCAAAAGTATCAACGCCAAAAACACAAAGGCAAATTTGCCCAACAGCAGTTTGTCCGCCTTTTGCATTGTTATCAAAGGGGTGTTGACGTTGGCGTCTTTCAAGGCCTTGGCTACGTTGGGCACGGGCTTGGGAGCATTTTTGGGTGGAGTGGTGGCAAATTGGCAAAGTTTTTCCAAACCAAGACCAATATTTGCTTGAACCTTTACAAAAGGTATGTTAAACTTGTTTTCCAACTGCTCGGTCGAGATGTTCAGTCCAAGTTTTGATGCTTCATCGCACATTGTAAGGGCGACCATCACGTCAAAGCCGTTGGCGACAAGTTGGTTTGTCAAATGAAGGCTTCTTTCCAACCGCGTGCAATCAACCACGTTGATGACTTTTTTTACGTTGGACAAAAAGGCTACCGACAATTGTTCTTCGGTGGTAAAGGCATCCAACGAATAAAACCCTGCCAAGTCGCAAAGGGTTACGTCCGTTTTGGCAATTTTTGCTTGTTCAACGGAAACGGTCACACCGGCACGGTTGCCCACCTTGGCGTTGGAATTTGTCAAACGATTGAAAATGGTGGATTTGCCACAATTGGGATTGCCCACAAGCGCAACTTTACACATTTGTCACCTCAATATTTTTTGCCACCTCTTGCCTTATGCAAAAGATTCCAAAAGGTGTTGCAATTTGCAACATGCCCAAAAAAGGAGCCACACTCAAAACGCGCAAAACTGCCTTTTGAAAAAAGCCCAAAGAGGACAATCTTTTTTGAAAACACAAAGGCAAGTTCAAACTTTTAATTTGGACGTTTTGATTTATTTTTGCGTTGTTTAGAAAAAACGAGTATTTCACAACACTAACCTATTCAAAAACAGCAAAAAAATAGCCAAAAATCGCCGAAAAAAGTATTGAAAAAAAAGTTTAAAATATTTTAAAAAAAATGTGAAAAATCGTTGACAATAAATTTGGTAGGTGGTATTATATCTAAGCTGTCGGCAAATGGACGGCACCGCTGATGCGGTAAAAAGGAACATTGACAACTGCATATAAATCAATAATTAATGTTTAGAGTAAAATATTATACGAGTGTTAATACGCAAAAAACACAAAAATTTTTTGCTGCAATTTCACGAGTTAATAAGAGTAAAATCTAAATTAATCAAGGATCTCATTGAAAAGTGTGGTGTTTTTCGAGCCACACGAAGTATAATTCAAAATTTATACGATCAAGCTACAAAGAGCGTATGGTGGATGCCTTGGCACTAAGCGCCGATGAAGGACGTGACTAACTGCGATAAGCTGCGGGGAACAGTAAATATGTATTGATCCGCAGATCTCCGAATGAGGAAACTCGCTGCATGGAAGATGCAGCATCTTTACACGAATAAAATAGTGTACTGAAGGGAACCCGGTGAACTGAAACATCTCATTAACCGGAGGAAAAGAAAGTAAATTAACGA
>JAFQWS010000122.1 GCA_017407305.1 Clostridia bacterium | reverse complement strand
GGATTTGAACCCACGACCTTCAGAGTCACAATCTGACACGCTAACCAGCTGCGCTATACCCACCACGTTTGGCGTGCCTGAAGGGATTCGAACCCCCGACACACGGCTTAGAAGGCCGTTGCTCTATCCTGCTGAGCTACAGGCACATGTTGTGTGACGACTGTACATTGTGCCGTAGCGCACCAGAAACAAGTTGGAGCGGGTGATGGGAATCGAACCCACCTAGCCAGCTTGGAAGGCTGGTATTCTACCAATGAACTACACCCGCACAACGACAGCCTAATTATTATATATTAAGCCACTTTTATTGTCAACAAAAACAAACAATTTTGAAAACAAAAGTTTGTTAATTTATCTTCAAAAAGTGGTCAATCAATATATTTTGAAAGTTGGAAAATGAAATAACCACTTCAACTTGCACTTGATTGCCGTTTTCGTCCGTTTTGTCTTGGGTTTCGCTTGTGCCTTCTTCAACGTAACTGCCTACACCATCACTTTGTCCCATCAATTTCAAATATACGTCGTTGAGCCACGTGCCAAGATCTTCAAAAGCAGTAAATTGCGACCAATAACGACTGTATGCAACCTTGTCGGCAACGATTGCTTGAAAAGTTTGCTCATCCAACAAAGAATTGAAGTTAAATTCCGAGTTAACGCTTGGATTTTCCTGATTTTGCATTTTTCTTACCATGGTCGTTATGGAGTAGGCAACGTCTGCCAAAACTGCATATTGCAAGTAAGGATTGTTGCTGTTGAGCAAGACGTAATAGGCGACCGAGTTGGCATCACTTTCGCGCATAACACCCTTTGTGTGAGCAATTTCGTGCGCCATAACTTGGGGCAAATTGTAAAAATTGCCCGAAACAACGTTGGGTTCTCCTGTCACAACAAAGGACACCCCTGCAATTTTTAGGTTGCCAAACAACCATTTACTGGTCAATTGTTTGGCTTTGGGGGTATATTGAGAAAAATAGCCATTGTACAATTTTTCAAATTCCACCATCAAAAGGTCAAAAATCTCATCAAAAGAAGGCATTTTGACAGTTCCATCTTGATTGCGTTCCAATTGACTAGATACTTGGTTCAATTTGTCGGCATAAAACTGTGCCAATTCTTTGGCTGAGTGTGCATCCATTTTTTCTTGAGAAGTTCTGTGATTATATTCAATGATAGGCAATTTTTCACGATTGTAAGCCATACTTGCAGTTGACATATACACCGTTAAAATGGACGTTGCAACTATGCACAAAATCAAAAATTTGTTTGCGCCCTTTGTCCATTTGCGTTGACACAAAAGAGTAATTGCCCACACCAAAAAGGCGACTGCAAAAACCACTGCTACGTACAAAAGAACTTCAAAAACGGAAAAAGGGAAAATGGAATTGACATGTCCAACAAAATTTACCCAACCAACAAAGACCGTTGTAGAAAACCACTCTGCAACGGCTTGATTTGATTTGAGCAGTGCCAAAAGGACAACTGCAACAATAAGTAAAACTAGAGCAAATGCCAATTTCAACGTCTTTTTCATAGGTCAAACAAGGCTTTTTTCTTTTCTAAATTGTCCAAATATTTATCTATGTAGGTAATTATATCTTTTTGATTGGCAACACGTTCAATTCTGCCACCACTTTCAAAAATGCGCTTGGTAATTGCATTGGCACCACAAGCCAAAATGGACGTTGTTTCTTCCATATTGTCAATGTTATATACACATTGTGTTCCGTCCTTGCAAAAACCAACGTTTTCCAAGTTTTCAGTCATATATTTTTGACGATACATATAGTAAGGCAAGTAACCTGCTTGTTTCAGTTTGTCGTGAGCATATTCCACCATTTGCGACACGGCTTTGTCGCTGGCAACAAAGTTTTGCTCTTTTAAAGTGCTTCCCTTTTTAAGCGCCAAAGTATGCACCGTGACGTTTTGAGGATCAAGCGCAACCACTTGATCAATGGAATTGCAAAACATTTCAAACGATTCTTGAGGAAGCCCTGCAATCAAGTCCATATTGATGGAAAATCCAAATTCCTTTGCCAAATTGTATTTTTGAACAATGTCTTCAACGGTATGGCAACGATTTACACAATTAAGCACCGATTGATTGAAAGTTTGTGGATTGATGGAAACACGATTTACACCAAACTCTTTAAACAACTGCAATTTTTCCCTTGTGATTGTGTCTGGTCTGCCCGCTTCCACGGTAAATTCTCCGTCGCATTTGGGTAAGACGGACAAAATTTTTCTCAATTGTCCCACGTCCAACGAGGTGGGCGTACCACCACCGATATAAAGGTTTCTCAAGGTCAAATTCTTGTCCTCAATAAGTTTTAGGGTGAGTTTTATTTCGTCGCACAAAGCGGAAACGTAGGGCTCTACAAGATGTTTTAACTTGGAAATAATGCCCGACGTAAAGGAACAATAACTGCATTTGGAAACACAAAAAGGTATACCCACGTATAAGTCGACTTGGTTGAAATCTTTTATTTTGTAACCCTGTTGTGCGCTCAAAATGTCGCTAACAAGTTGTAATTTTTTGTCTGTTACGTCCAATAAATTGGTAAACGTTTCTTTATAATCCAAACCCTCTTTTTGGCTCAATTCTTCTGCCAAACGCGTGGGGCGAATACCCGTCAATGCTCCCCAAGGAAGTTGCTTTTTAGTGTACTCTTTCAAGCAAAAATAAGTTGCGAGTTTGTCGTAACGTTTTTGCAATCTAACTGCCATAATTTGGTCGGTTGGACAAACAATTTGATATTGCTTTTCTATTGTACCCATTAAACAACGTGTACGATAAATTTGCTCGTCAAGTTCCGATATGACGAGCAATTGAGCATCGTTGTCGCAAGTTTGTGTGGCATCAAAGCCAAATGCACGAACTACGTCAGCAATTTCCGTATAAAATTTTCCGTTGGTAAAAATTTTCACAGCTGTTTAATAAATTCGTTGTTTTCCAATTCATCAAAAAGAGTGGTTGCTTGGCCATGACCGGGCAAAACAACGTAGTCTTTTTTAAATGTTTTTAATTTTCGCAAAGAGTTTTTCAAATCTTCGGGGGAACTTTCGGGGAAATCGGTGCGTCCTACGTTGCGATAGAACAACAAATCTCCCGAAAACATTTTGTCTTCGTGCAAATACACCACGCTACCCTCTGTATGGCCAAAAGTTTCCACGATATCGAAGTGCAAACTGCCAATATCAATGAAATTTTTGGGCAAAGGTTGAGGGTGACATTTGTTGGCAGGAATTCTAAACGGGTTCATATCCACCATTCCTGCCAACCACAAATCATTTTGATGGCAATAGACTGGGATGTTGTACTTTTCTGCCAAAAGATCGGCACCACCACAATGGTCACAATGACCATGAGTGAGCAAAATTGCCTTTGGTATAAGGTTGTTTTGTTGCAAAAATTCCGATATATAGTCTTTTCTGCACAAAGGAACGTCAATGACAACACAGTCTTTGTCGTTGTAAACAATATATGAGTTGGTATTGAAAACTTTCATCAACCAACCGATAGAAAGTGTTTTTACGTTTGTCATGAGCTTGTTCTATATGCTGAAATTACGTGGGGTAAAGAAGTAAGTTTTGTAATAAGTGCGGAAACTTGATCATGGTTGCTGATTTCAATGGTAATGGTTGCCACGGCATTGCCACGACGATCTTTTCTTGCATTGATTGCAACCAAAGGTAAACCTTCGTTGGCAATTGCTTTTGTGATGTCGGCAAAGACGTCGCCTTTGTCTTCCGACTTAATTTCAATTGTTACAGGGAAAGTTGCATCCGTGTTCAAAGACACCCATTCTGCGGGAACGACACGTTCCTTTTCCATCGATTTGACCGTTTGACAGTCGGCACGGTGAACGCATACACCTCTGCCACGAGAAACGTAACCAACAATGCTGTCGCCGGGAACAGGAGAGCAACAATGTGCAAATCTAACAAGCAAATCGTCAAAGCCTTTTATGATGATGGCGTTTTCTTTGCTTGCACCGACACGTTTTTTACGTGCCATTTCTTTCAATTTGACCTTTTCATCCAAACGGCTGAAAGCAATAAGTTTTGTGATGATTTGGTTCATTGAAATTCCGCCGTAACCAACGGAAGCGTACATATCTTCTTCGGAAGAAAACATATATCTTTCGCAAACAGATGCAATAGCCTCCGTCGTCAAAAGTTGCGACAAGGAGAAATTGCGACGTTTGATTTCTCTTTCCACCATTGCTTTTCCTGTTTTGATGTTTTCATCCTTCATTTCGTGTTTGAAGAATTGTCGGATTTTGGCTTTTGCGTTGGCAGTTTTTACAATTTTGAGCCAGTCACGAGAAGGGCCTTTTGCGTTGGAGTTGGTCATAACTTCAACAATGTCGCCTGTGTTCAAAACGGTGTTCAAAGGAACGATTTTTGCGTTGACTTTTGTGCCAACACACTTGTTTCCTACTGCGCTGTGAATTGCATAGGCAAAGTCCAATGCAGTTGCACCCGACGTCAAAGGCATTACGTCCCCCTTGGGGGTAAATACGTAAACTTTGTCGGTGATGGAAATGTCATTTCTAATCAAATCCAAAAATTCCGTGCTGTCTTTGAGGTCGCTTTCGTATTTCAAAACCTCTTTTACCCACTCCAATTTTTGGTCCAAATCGTCTTGACCGACAACACCTTCTTTGTATTTCCAGTGTGCAGCAACACCGTATTCGGCAACTTTGTGCATGTCGTACGTTCTAATTTGCACTTCAAAAGGCGTTGAGTGTACCGACTCGTCGCTGTAAACCGTTGTATGCAAAGATTGGTACAAGTTGGGTTTGGGTACTGCAATATAATCTTTGAAACGACCGGGAATAGGTTTCCATTTGGCATGAATTGCGCCCAAAACGGCATAGCAATCTTTAATTGTTTCAACAATGACGCGAATTGCCGTCATATCAAAAATCAATTCGAGAGTTTTGCCACGTTTGATTTTTTTGTAAATGGAATAAAAGTGCTTTGTTCTTCCGGAAATGTCGTAGTTGTCAATGCCTGTATCTTGCAAAACCTTTTTGACGTCAGTGATGAAGTTGTCCACCAAATCTTGTCTTTC
>JAFQWS010000121.1 GCA_017407305.1 Clostridia bacterium | reverse complement strand
TTGGGGGCTGTTGCCTTCACCTGCAATTTGCAACACAGCGCCGTTTTCTACACCTGCGGGAATTGTAACGTTCATAACTTTGTTGACGTTGACAACGCCCTTGCCGTTGCAAGTGCGACATTTTTCCGTGACAATTTTGCCTGTACCACCACACTTGTCGCAAACGCCCATGGAAATGGAACGTCCCAAAATTGTGTTGGTAATCACTTGAACACGGCCTGAACCACCGCATTTGTCACAAGTTTTGAGATGACTTTCACTCTTTGCGCCTGTGCCGTGACAGGATGAACATCTTTCCACCCGTGTATAGTTGATTTGTTTTTTGCAACCAAGCGCTGCTTCCTTGAACGTAAGGTTGAGCCTATAAGAAATGTCACTGCCTTGCGCGTGAGTCGAACGACTTGTTCTCGTTCTGCCACCACCCATAAACTCGGAAAACATATCAAAGATGTCGTCAAAACCCGTTGCAGTAAATCCACCGCCACCAAAGGGGTTGAATCCACCTGCGCCGTTCATACCCATATCGTATTCGCCACGGTCGTATCGTTGACGTTTTTGAGCATCACCAAGTACCGAGTAGGCTTCGTTGCACTCTTTGAATTTTTCTGCTGCTTCGTTGTCGTTGGGGTGCAAGTCGGGGTGATACTTTTTCGCCATTTTTCTGTACGCCGATTCGATTTCGTCGTCACTGGCAGTTTTGGATACACCTAAAATTGCATAATAGTCTTTTTGTGCCATTTTTCCTCACTACACAAATGCGCCAAAGGAATTCCTTTGGCTCATTGTGGTTTGTAGTTTCTTAATTGTTATTTGTCGTCGTGTACGTCGTATTTTACGCCGTCATCCGTTTGACCTTGATTTTGGGCGTTTTGTTGTTGAGCTGTTTGATAGAATTTTTGGAAAATTTGTGCAGATTCTTTTGCAATTGCATCTGTTTCTGCTTTCATTTCTTCTGTTGTTGCGTCTTTGTTTTCCAAGACTTTTTTGCCTTGTGCAATCAAAGATTCAAGTTTTTCTTTGTCGTTTGCTTCCACTTTGTCGCCCGATTCACGTACGAATTGTTCCAAAGACAAGACCATTTGGTCAAGGCCGTTTCTTGCTTCTACCTTTTGACGTTGTTTTTTGTCTTCTTCTGCATATTTTTCCGCATCTTTTACTGCTTTTTCCACTTCTTCTTCAGAAAGGTTGGAGCTTGACGTGATTGTTACGGATTGTTCTTTTTGTGTGCCAAGGTCTTTTGCCGTGACGTGAACGATACCATTTGCGTCAATGTCAAATTTAACTTCAATTTGAGGGATTCCTCTGGGTGCAGGTGCAATGCCCACCAAGGAAAATCTGCCCAAAGTTTTGTTGTCGGCTGCCATTTCTCTTTCGCCTTGCAAAACGTGAATATCTACGCTTGTTTGATTGTCTGCTGCCGTGGAGAAAACTTGAGATTTTTGTGTGGGGATTGTTGTGTTTCTTTCGATAAGTCTTGCTGTGACACCACCCAAAACTTCAATACCCAAAGAAAGAGGAATTACGTCCAAAAGCAATACGTCTTTGACTTCGCCGGACAAAACGCCACCTTGAATTGCTGCACCAATTGCAACACATTCGTCGGGGTTGATTCCCTTGTAAGGTTCTTTGCCACAATAGTTTTTGACTGCTTCCACAACTGCAGGAATACGTGTGGAACCACCTACCAAAATTACACGGTTAATGTCGGAATTGGTAAGTTTTGCATCTTCCATTGCTTTTTTCATGGGTTCGATTGTGCCTTTTACCAAGTCGCTGGTCAAGTCGTCAAACTTTGCTCTTGTCAAGTCAACGTCCAAGTGTTTGGGGCCTGTTGCATCTGCTGTGATGAAAGGAAGGTTTACGTTTGTTTTGAGTGTGCTGGAAAGTTCAATTTTTGCCTTTTCTGCTGCTTCTTTCAAACGTTGTGCTGCCATCTTGTCTTTGGAAAGGTCAATTCCGTTGGATTTTTTAAATTCATCCACCAAGTAGTTGATGATACGTTGGTCAAAGTCGTCGCCACCCAAACGTGTGTTGCCGTTGGTTGCCAAAACTTCAAATACACCATCGCCAATTTCCAAAATGGAAACGTCAAACGTGCCACCACCCAAGTCGTAAATGAGCACTTTTTGGTTTCTGTTTTCGGCTTTGTCCAAACCGTATGCCAATGCTGCTGCCGTGGGTTCGTTGATGATACGCAAAACGTCCAAACCTGCAATTTTACCTGCGTCTTTGGTTGCTTGACGTTGAGAATCGGAAAAATATGCAGGAACTGTGATAACTGCTTGTGTTACCTTTTGTCCCAAATATGCTTCTGCATCTGCTTTGAGCTTTTGCAAAATCATTGAGGAAATTTCTTGAGGAGAATATTCTTTTCCGTTGATGGACTTTTTGTAATTTGTGCCCATTTCTCTTTTAATACTCATAACCGTATTGTCGCCGTTGACAACTGCTTGTCTTTTTGCCACTTGACCGACAAGACGTTCGCCGTCTTTGGAAAATGCAACGACGGAGGGGGTTGTTCTGTTGCCTTCGCTGTTGGTGATGACGACGGGTTCGCCACCTTCCAAAACTGCAACACAGCTGTTGGTTGTACCTAAGTCAATACCGATAATTTTTGCCATAATATATGATCTCCTTGATAATTTTTTATTTATTCTGCAACGATAACTTGCGCATAACGCAAAATTTTGTTGTCGTAGCGATAGCCTTTTTGATAAACTTGAACCACTTTCCCACTGTTTTCTTGATCGGAAACTTTGGAAAGCGCATTGCTGGTCATTGCGTCAAAGGGAAGATTGAGCACTTCAATTTCCGTAACGCCTAAATCGGACAAAATCTTTTCAAATTGTCTTTGCACCAATGCAAATGCTTGTTTGGAATTTTCCTCTTTGACGTGTTGTGATGCAAGTTCAAAAGTGTCCAAAACTGCAAAGATCTTTTCCACCGTTTCGCCAATGCCTTGCTTTTTGTTTTCCTCAGCATCCATGCGAACGCGTCTTTTGTAGTTTTCAAAGTCGCTTTTCATTGATACCAATTGGTCCAAATATTTTTGACTTTTTTCCAATTCTTGCTTCAACTTTTCGTTTTCGGCAATGAGTTCTTCGTTTTCCTTGACGTAACAAGCAATGACGTCTTCGGTTGATTGTTCCGTTGCCACTGCTTCAACTTCTTGTTGTTCAACGTTCTTTTTATTTTTTGCCATTTATACTACCTCTTGTTGTTGATTACGTAATTGAGAATTTTGCTTATTTTGTCCACAACTGCAACCACGCGACGATAATTCATTCTTACAGGGCCAATTACTCCAATACTGCCGGAAATGTTTTCACCCAAAACCACGTTGGATTTGACAACCGAGCAACCTTCCAAAACGGAATCTTCTTTGTCAATTTTTACGGTTGTTCCCTCTTGGTCACAGAAAAGCAAATCGCAAATGAGTTCTTTTTGTTCCACCGTGTCCAAAAATTGCTTTGCCTTTTGGCTGTCTTTGTATTCGACGTGTTCGAAAATTTTGTTTTCGCCCACTGTGGAAAGATGCAGAGAGTGAGTCAAAGATTCACGTTTCAAAGTGTCCACAATGCGTTTGAAAAACTTGTTGAAGTCGCCAAATTGTTCGTTGACAAGTTCAAAAGGAAAGTCGTAGTTGAGAAAGTCGCTGATGTGTTTGCCCACGAAAATTTTGTTGAGCCAATCTTGTGCAGATTTGAGCATGTTGGAGGTAAAATGTTCGGGAAGGTCAACGAAACTGTCTTTCAAAATTCTGCAATCTGTGACGATAACCACCAATGCCTTGCCGTTGTCCAAGTCCAAAAGTTTGATGCTGGTAATGATGTCCAAATTGTCTTCTTTCATAACCAACGCAGGAAGGTGAGTGATTTCCGACAGCACTTTGGCAACGCGTTCCACCATTTCTTCCACGCTGTCCACCTGATGAGTGAGATATTTGACAATGAGATTGGTTTCTTCGTCGGAAAGACGTTCGTAGTTCATCAACTCGTCAACGTAAATTCTAAATGCCTTTTGGGAAGGAACTCTTCCTGCAGACACGTGGGGTTGATGCAAGTAGCCCATGCTTTCCAATGCGGACAACTCGTTGCGAATTGTTGCCGACGAGCAATCGGGCAATGCCGTTTGCATAATTTCTTTGCTGGAAATGGGGTTGGCTCTTTCGATGTAGCCGTCCACAACGGCGCAAAGAATTTTTTTCTTACGTTCAGAAAGCATTTTGTTCTCCTTGACAGTTTGATTACTGTGAGTGTTAGCACTCTTTTGGTTTGAGTGCTAACTTACGATATAAATATACTACCTAAACTGCCTTATGTCAAGTATTTTTGCCATTTTGTTGCCCTTTTAAAAGGGAAATTTTTACCCAAAACGTTTGGCACGTTTAATAATGTTTAATAACATGTTTATATATTTATCTATATATGAAATATTTGTAAAATTTTGTAAAAAGTTTTGAAATTCGCCTTGAAAGTATTTGAAATTTGTGGTATTGTAGTATTAGGTGGAATTTGTGGGTTTTAGAAAAATCACTTGTTTTATATTGGTTTTTTTAAAATTCATCTTTCACAAAAAACTTTGTAAAAAAATATTTTAACATAAAGGAGTATGTGAGATGACGATCAATACTGTCGTACTTATTCTCGTTGCCGTCGGTGCCGTTGGCGCTCTCGGTTACGCATTGTACAACTTCTTCTCCGTTAAAAAAATGGAGGAAGGCTCTGTACTTATGCAAGAAACAGCCCAAGCCATCCGTATTGGCGCTGGCGCATTTATTAGCTATGAATTCAAAATCATCCTTATCGTTGGTATTGCAGTTGCAATTTTGTTGGGTGTTTTAATTTCCCCTACCACTGCTTGTGCATTTTTGATTGGCGCAACAATGAGTGAACTTGCTGGCTTTATCGGTATGAAAATTGCAACCTATGCAAACGTTAGAGTTGCAAACGAAGCCAACAACACAAGACACTTGGGCAAAACATTAAAAGTTGCTTTCAAAGGCGGTAGCGTAATGGGTTTGTGCGTAGGTGGTTTTGCTTTGCTCGGCATGTTGATCGTTTTCCTTATTTTCGGCTTTGGCTTTGGTCAAATCGAACAATTGCTTGGCGAAATTACCCCCAACTGGATTGGCATTGAAGCAAGCTTCTCCATGACAATTTCCGGCTATGCTTTGGGTTGCTCTCTTATTGCAATGTTCAACCGTGTCGGTGGCGGTATCTACACAAAAGCAGCAGATATGGGCGCAGACTTGGTTGGTAAAACAGAAGCTCACATCCCCGAAGACGACCCCAGAAACCCCGCAACTATCGCAGACAACGTTGGCGACAACGTAGGTGACGTTGCAGGTTTGGGCAGTGACCTTTTGGAAAGTTACGTTGCAGCAGTTATGTCCACATCCATTTTGGCTTGTGAAATTTTCCGCAACTCAAACACACCCATTTCTGAAACGTTGTTTAGAACAATGCTCATCTTCCCTTTGGGCTTTGCAGCACTTGGTATTCTTGCTTGTGTAATCGGCATTGCTTCCTTGCTTTTGAGAAACAAATTGTCCGACAACCCTCACAAAGAACTCAACATGGCAACGTGGGTTGCAGCAGGTTGCTCCATCCTTTTCGGTGGCATCTTCACTTTCCTTGCATTTAGAGACTTTACACCCGCAGATTTTGAAGCAGCAAACTTCAGAGCAGGCGCATTTTCTCCTTGGATTGCAGCAGCAATCGGTATCGTAAGTGGTATAGTCATTGGTGTCTTTGCAGAATACTACACCAGCTATGACTACAAACCCACCAAAAACATTTCTCACGCATCCAAAGACGGCCCTGCATTGACAATCACCCAAGGTTTGGCATTGGGTATGAAATCCAGCCTTTTGCCCGTTGCAGTTTTGGCAGTAGCAATTTACGTAAGCTGGCTTATCGGCGGTATGTACGGCGTTGGTATGGCTGCACTTGGTATGTTGTCCTTTGTTTCTGCAACAGTTGCAGTCGACACCTACGGCCCCATCTCCGACAACGCAGGTGGCATTGCAGAAATGTGCGGTTTGGACAAAGACGTAAGAAAAATCACCGACCAACTTGACAGCGTAGGCAACACCACTGCAGCAATCGGCAAAGGCTTTGCAATCGGTTCCGCAGCACTTGCAGCATTGTCCATGATGTCCAGCTACATCTACTCTTATGCAGATGCATCTTCCGATTTGTTGCTCAACATTGTCGATCCATTGGTATTGGCAGGCGCACTTGTCGGTGCAGCATTGCCCTACTTGTTCAGCGGTATGCTCATTGAAGCAGTTGCAAAAGCAGCACAACAAATGGTTGAAGAAGTCAGACGCCAATTCAAAGAAATTGACGGCTTGTTGGAAGGCAAAGCAAAACCTGACTACAAAACTTGCATTGAAATTTCCTCCAAAGGCGCTTTGTCCGAAATGAAAGCACCTGCAATCATCAGTATCATTACACCCCTTGTTTGTGGCTTTGTATTTGGCCCTACCTTTGTCGGTGGTTTGTTGATTGGCGCAACAATGTCGGCAGTAATGCTTGCAATCTTTACAGGCAACAGCGGTGGCGCATGGGACAACGGCAAAAAATTCATTGAAGTTGGTGGCGTTGAAGGTGAAGGCAAAGGCTCTCCTGCACACGATGCAGCAGTCGTAGGCGACACAGTTGGCGATCCTTTGAAAGACACAGTTGGCCCTTCTTTGGATATCCTTATCAAAATTATGAACGTCGTTTGCGTAGTATTTATCGCATTGTTTAGCAAATTCAACCTTTTGTCTTTGCTTGGCTAAAATAATAAAAACAAAAAGCGAGAACAATTTGTTCTCGCTTTTTTTGTGTAATTTTCTTACTTTGAAAATTTTGTTGCAATAAAAAAGGCGTGTTGACAAACACGCCTTTATTTTTTATGTTTTGCACCACTTGACTTTATTGCAAAAAGTCCACGCTGTCGGACAATTCTCTGCGTGACTTTTCACGATGAGGGTCTCCTTGCTTGGCATAACCAACTGCCAACACCATGCGAATTGTCATTTTGGTGCCAACGGCTTGTTGAATTGCCTTTTCGTCAAACATACCAATGTAGCAAGAACCGATGCCTTGCTCTTCAAGTGCAAGTGTCAAACACGCCATGGAAGTGCCTACGTCAAAAGGACGGAAGTCTTGCAACTTCATTGCCCTTGACAGTGCCTGAATTGCATCCTGAGGGCGTTCTTGCGCCACGATAAACACAGGGCAGTCGTCCAAAAATGCGTTAAATTTGCCCATTTGGCAGGCTTTGCGCACTTTGTCGGCAATTTCAACGTTGGAAACAACGGCATAGTGCCATGGTTGACGGTTTCTTGCAGAAGGGGCTGTCAACGCGCATTGAAGGGCGTATTGCAATTTTTCTTTTTCCACAATTTTGTCGCGGTCAAAGTTGCGACAACTTTGACGGCTGTTTACAAGGTCTAAAAACATAATTTCCTCCACTATTTTTTTACGTAGGTGCAGTAACGTGTAGTATAGCCATTGTCACAAATGGGAGCGGTTTCCTCTTGCAATACCCAATCTTCCATTTGGTCCAAGTTGGGGAAAAAGACGGTGGCTTCGCCGTCGGCATCTACCTTTGTAACATATGCCACGTTGCAACTGCCAATCAAAAGTTTGTAGATGGTTGCACCGCCAATGAGCATAACGTCGTCGGTGTTAAATTGTTGTATTTTTTGAAAAAACTCGTCCAAAGATTGAACGGTGGTTGCCTTTTCGTGAAAGTTTCCGTCAACGTCCAAAACAAAGTTGGTTCTTCCTTCCAAAGCAACTTTGGGCAAACTGTCGTAGGTTTTTGCGCCCATAACACACACTTTGCCCCACGTCATTTTTTTGTATCTAGCCAAGTCCTGAGGCAGTTTGAAAAGCAAATTGTTGTCTTTGCCAATGCCCCATTTTTTGTCAACAACAACAATGGCTTTCATTAGACAGCCACCTCCAATTTGTCGGTGAAAGGCGTGAATTGATAGTCTTCCAATTTGAAATCATCCACGGTAAAATCGTAAAAATTGGTCTTTTGTTTGTTCATAACAAACTTGGGTGCAGGATATTGAGGGTTTTGCATCATTTTTTCCACGACGGGAACGTGCCTGTCGTAAATGTGTGCATCTGCAATGACGTGCACAAATTCGCCCACTTCCAATCCGGAAACGTGTGCAAAAATATGTGTCAAAACTGCGTATTGTACCACGTTCCAGTTGTTGGCAACTGCCATGTCGTTGGAACGTTGATTCAAAATTGCGTGGAGCTTGTTGCCCGTGACGTTGAAAGTCATTGAATAGGCGCAAGGGTACAAACCCATTTCGTGCAAATCTTGATGAACGAAAATGTTTGTCAACATTCTGCGTGAGGCGGGATTTTCCTTCAAATCTTTCAAAATGCGATCCACTTGGTCAAATTCGCCGTCTTTGTATTTGTGCTTTACACCAAGTTGGTAACCGTATGCCTTGCCAATAGAACCCGTTTCGTCTGCCCAACTGTCCCAAATGTGGCTGTTGAGTTGATGGATGTTGTTGGATTTCTTTTGCCAAATCCACAACAATTCGTCCACGCAAGATTTAAAAGCTGTTCTTCTGAGCGTTATGATGGGAAATTCTTTGGACAAGTCGTATCTGTTTACCAAACAAAAAGATTTTTTGGTATGGGCGGGGGTGCCGTCCAACCAACGAGGGCGAACGTCCAAATGCTCGTCCGTATGGCCGTTTTTAAGAATTTCTTGCATATTTTCAATGAAAATTTTATCTGCGTAACTCATCTTTTTCTCCGTTGTAAAACTATTTTTTCATTTTTACGTATTTGGCTGAATACCAGCCTGCTTTTGCTCCGTCCGAACAAGCAGAAACAATTTGTTTGAGGTTGCCGTTGGTGACGTCACCACAAGCAAAAATTCCCTTGTGCGTCGTTTGCATGGTTGCGTCCACCACCAAATAGCCTTTTTCTTTTGCAACCGTGTCGGGCAAAAATTCCGTTTGAGGAGATGCCCCCACAGCAACGAACAATCCATCGACGTCAAGGTCTTTCAAGTTGCCGTTGCACATAACCTTGATTTGTTGCAATTTGTCTTGGCCGTTGACTTCCACAACGTTTGAATCAGCCAAAACTTCAAGGTTGGAAGCATTTTCAAGTTTGTCCAACAAAAGTTGGTCGGCTTTCAAAGGCTTGTCGGCAACAAGATAGACTTTTCTTGCCAAATTTGCCAAATACAAGGCTTCGTTGACTGCGTGAGCGCCACTTCCTGCAACTGCGACAACTTGTCCAGAATAAAAGTTTCCGTCACAGGTGGCGCAATAGGACACGCCTTTGCCCACGAAAGGTTGCTCAAAGCCCAAATTGTTTCTTCTTGTGCCACTGGCAACGACAACTGCGTCCGCCACGTGTTGGTCTTTGGTTGTGGAAATGACAAAATGATTGTCTTTTTCCACCACCGAAACAACCTTTTTCCTTATTGTCTTTGCACCCAACTCTTTTGCTTGTTGAAGCATTTGTTGAGTCAAATCAAAACCATTGGCTTTTGGTACACCGGGATAATTTTCTATGTCGGTCAAAGTGGCCGTTATTCCACCATAACCATATTGTTCAAAAATGGTGACTTGGCATCCTGCACGCAAGGCGTAAATTGCCGACGTAAGGCCACCAACACCACCACCGATAATTGCAATTTGCATAATAAACTCCTTTTGTCAATTATACCCAACATTGACTTTTATGACAATAGAGAAAAGCAAACTTTTCAATATTTTTTTCTTGCAACAAAAAAAGCAAGTGCAAAATGCACTTGCTTTTTTATTGAGAGTTAGTTCCAAATTTCCACTTGGTTGTTTTCGCCATAGTGCCAATAGTTGCCACTTTCAGTAGGCTCGGTTTGGCTGTAATAGTAAATTGTTGCTTGGTTCAAGTAAGAATTGTATGGATAAACGGAAACGTTTTGCCAATTTTCTGCTGTTGACGTGTAATATATTGACGTCAAGTTGTAGCAACGTTCAAAGGCATAAGAGCCAATTCTAGTTACACCACTGGATATTGTTACACTTGTTAGATTGACACAATAGGAAAAAGCATTGTCGCCGATGGTCGTGGTGCTTTCCGGAATCGTAACGTTGGTTAAATTGACACAACCGGAAAAGGCCGAAGAACCAATGGTTTCGACGCTGTTTCCAAGCGCAAGATTGGTTATACCAGCGCAACCATAAAATGCCGAATCTCCTATGACGATAACGTTGTCGGGAATAACAATACTTGTTAAACCAAAACACCCAAAAAAGGCGTTGTTGCCAACAAAAAGAGTGTTCTCGCCAATTGTTACGCTTTTCAAATTTGTGCAATTTTTAAAAGCATAAGGAGCAATATCTTCCAAACCACTTCCCATTGTTACGCTTTGCAAATTGACAACTCCAGAAAAAGCAAAACTATCAATACCCCAAACTTCATCTGAAAGGGTAAAGGTCGTTTCAGTTTTTCCAATGGCGTATTGTAAAAGAGTCAAACGTGTTTTCCTGCTGTACAAATTGCCGTCAATAGATCTATACGAAGTGTTGTTTTGTTCCACGATAATGTTTGACAAATTTGTGCAATTGTCAAAGACGTTTTCACCAATAACTGTGATGCCTTTGCCCAAAGTCACCTGGGAAAGGTCAGAGCAACCAAAAAATGCATAGTCGCCAACTCTTGCGACATCATCACCCAAGGTTATATTTTCCAAAGTGACACAATTGGAAAAGGCACCGTCAAGAATATCTCCACCAACAATGGTAACCGACGTCAAATTGATAGGGATAAAGTATCGAGCACTTGCTGAAGAATAAGAATCTTGTTCGATTCTTTTAGCACCTTCGTAACTTTCTGAACCAAAGATATAGCCAAAGAAGGTGTTTGCTCCCACTGAAGTTCCTTCTTTGTTCTCACCAACAAAAGGCAACGTCATTTGTGTCAAATTGCCACAATCAAAGAAAGCAGACTTTCCAATGCAGTTAACGCTTGAAGGAATTTCAATGGACGTCAAGCCACGACAATGTGCAAATGCCATTTCTGCAATGGACGTGACGTTGTTGCCGATAACTATATCCGTCAAGTTGACACTATCGCTAAAAGCATACATGCCAATTACGTTGACATCGGAAGGTATGACAAAAGAGGTGTCACTCTTTCCCATTGCGTAGCGAATCAACTTTTCCCCTCTTTTGTTGTATAAATTGCCATCTATCGATTTGTAATTTTCGTTGTTCTCGTCAACTGTAATTGTCATCAAACTGGTGCAACCAACAAAGGCATCGTCTTTGATAATTTTTACACTTGCAGGAATAAACACACTTATCAAATTGGTGCAATTGGCAAATGCTCTTGCGCCAATAGTTTTCACGTTCGCGTTGCAGTGAACTGATGGAATAATCAAATGAGTATCTGTTGCACTTCCAAAACTGGAAATCTTTAAACTGCCATCCGATGCCTTCTCGTAGGTCAATCCTTGCGAATAGTAAGGCGATTGACACACGGAACAACGGCCGTTTTGGTTGAAATTGTGTGGCAACGATTGGATGGTACGCTGGCTTGTGAAAACAGTTTTGCAGTCGGAACAATGAGAACCTTCCGTCAACCCCATTTGAGTACAAGTGGCTGGAACTGCTTGGTCCACCACCAGCGTGTGACCCTTTGCTGGAATTTCTCCCTCGTAACGAACGCCACAATAACAAGTGCGAGAATAATGACCTTTTTCCAAACAGGTGGGCTCGATTATCTCTTCTTCAACATATATGTGGACGTGCACCACACACGCTGAAAGACAGACTAGAAAAGTCGCCATCAATAACAGCAATAATATCGTAGGGAAATACTTTTTCATATACACCTCTGTTGTATTGGTGCAAAACACCTTCAACGTTTACTGTGAAATAACTTCATTTTAATTTACGTGTCATTTTAACACAAACTTGGTGTTTTTGCAATACACATATTGAACTTGTTGAAAATTATACACAAAAAAAGCAAGTGCAAAATGCACTTGCTTTTCGTTTGAAAATTGTATGAAATTATCTCTTGGAGAATTGAGGTGCTTTTCTTGCTTTTTTGAGACCGTATTTCTTTCTTTCTTTCATACGAGGATCTCTTGTCAAGAAACCTGCTTTCTTCAACGTGGAGCGATCTTCGCCTGCTACGCACAATGCTCTTGCAATGCCGTGGCGAATTGCGCCTGCTTGACCTGTGTAACCACCGCCACATACGTTGACGATGACGTCATACTTTGTTTCTGCGTTGATTGCTGTCAAAGGTTGACGTACGATGTACTTCAACGTGTCCAAAGGGAAATAATCTGCAATATCTCTTTTGTTGATGGTGATTGTGCCGTTGCCTGCGGGAATAATTCTTACGCGAGCAATGGATTTCTTTCTTCTACCTGTGCCCCAAAATTGCACTTTTTTAACGATCTTTGCCATTGATTAGTCCTCCAACACAAGTACTTCGGGTTGTTGAGCTTGTTGATTGTGCTCGCCACCTTTGTAAACACGAAGTTTTTTGAGCATTTGTCTGCCAAGGCTTGTTTTGGGCAACATGCCTTTTACTGCATGATATACCAAAAAGTCGCTTCTTTCTGCAAGCAATTTGCCGTATTTAACTTGTTTAAGTCCGCCTGCGAAACCGCTGTGACGATAGTAAATTTTTTGTTCTGCTTTTTTGCCTGTGAGCACCACTTTGTCGCAGTTGATGATGATGACTGCATCGCCTGTGTCAACGTGAGGTGTAAACGTGGGTTTGTTTTTGCCACGCAAGATGGATGCTACTTGAGAGGACAATCTTCCCAAAGGCATACCCGTTGCGTCAACAACGTACCATTTTCTTTCAACGGCTTCTTTTTTAGCCATAAAAGTTTTCATTGTTAAATGTTCTCCTTGAATTTAAGATTTGTTGCTGTTCACGGTTGAACAATTATCGCCAGTGGTAAATGCGATTTAGGGGTAGCAGAGCTTAAAATACTGCCCCGAATTGCTCACAGCTTGAATATTATACAAAATTACCTTGTTTATGTCAACGAATTTTAGGTGTTTTTTGCCCAAAATTCCATAAAAAAAGGGCATTTTGCATTGTTTTTTGCAAATTTTCCCTTTTTGATTTTTTTGAATTTTCCCTTGTTTTTTTGCCGTCAAAAAGCAAAAAAAAGTCTATTTTGTAGGCTTTGTTTTGGAAGGGAAAGAGTAATAGCAACATTCAATGTTTGCGTTGTACAACTTTCTATGCTTGGATGCTCTTTGACCAAAATATCTTTCAAAATTTTTGTCCGGTGTCAAAACGTAACAGTTCCAATCGGGCAAATTTTTGACGACGTTGCCAAAATCTTTGTACAAAAGATTGAGGTCTTGCTCTTTGCCAATGCGTATTCCATAGGGCAAGTTGGAAATGAGGACACCAAACCTTGTCTTGGTGGAAAAGGTGCGCATATCTGCCGTTTGCAAGTGAATTTTGTCTTCTACACCTGCACGTCTTGCGTGGTAACGCGCAATGGAAATTGCCCTTTCGTTGACGTCAAAACCTTTGACGTTGATAACTCTGTCCAACCTTTCGCTGGCCTTTGCTTCTTCCTTTGCCAAGTCCACCGCTTTTGAAAAACTTTCGCCCCATTTTGTGCAGTCAAACGTTCTTGTAAGCCCCGGTGCGATATTTAGGGCAATCATTGCTGCTTCAATGGGCAAAGTTCCACTGCCACAAAACAAGTCTGCAAAGGGCTTTTCGGGGTGGAAATAGGACATATCAATCAAGGATGCTGCCAACGTTTCCTTCAAAGGGGCCGTATATGCCAAACTGCGATAGCCACGTTTGTGCAAACCATCACCACTTGTATCCAAAGTAACCGTTGCAACGTCTTCAAAAATGTCCACCTCTATCATAAAACGTGCGCCTTCTTCAAACAAGTCGCACTTGTAGTGGCCTTTCAGTTTGTCAACGATTGCCTTTTTGCTGACGGCACAAATGGGTTTGATTGCTCCCAATTTGCTTTTGACACTTTTGGCGTACAACAAAATTTTGGCATCTTTAGGCAGATAGTCTTGCCAATTGAAACGATAGATATTGTCGTAAAGTTGGTCAAAATCGGTGGCAGAAAAGGTGTCTAGCACCCACAAAACTCTTTCGCCACATCTAAGGTTGACGTTGAGTTTTGCAACGTCGTTTACGTCGCCTTGCAACAAAATTCGTCCGTTGACGGCACTTGTTTTGCCAAAGCCAAGTTTTTCCAATTCTCTTTTGACACTTGCTTCCACACCACTTGATGCGGGAATTTGTAAATTGAATTTTTCCATAAGTTGATTATATCATATAAAAAGACGGCAAGCAACAATCGGCAAGACTAAAAATATTTGAAAATTCGTTGGAAAATGTCTTTACAATGGTTGCTTTTTTTTGAAATATATTGTAGAATACTTAAGCTGAATTAAGCAAACCCTTTCCGACAAACTTTTTGTGGACAATTAGCTCAGTTGGTAGAGCGTCTTCTTGACGTGGAGAGGGTCAGCGGTTCGAGTCCGTTATTGTCCACCAGAAAAAACCTCATCCAAACAGGATGAGGTTTTTTCTTATCCAAGTCGCAGACTTGGTATATCATCAGACTTTGGTCTGTATCTCATCACGCTTTAGCGTGCATTCATCTGCGACTTGATGATATGCAACACGTTGTGTTGGTGATATACAAAACTCCGTTTTGATGATATACACGCCACGGGCGTGATTAGTTATAACGGTTGGAATATCGTTAAGCAAGCTCCACCATAAAAAAGACGAACGTAAGGTTCGTCTTTTTTTATGCAAAAAATCAAAATGTTTGAAAAGGCATTGAAAAATGAAACTTTTCGCCTTTTTTAACTGTCGCAACTATCAATCAAATAAAAAAAAGTCCGTGAAAGTTTTCACGGACTTTTTTTTGTTAATTTTTTTGCCTTAAAAAACTGTCGTTCCCAATTCGCGGACG
>JAFQWS010000012.1 GCA_017407305.1 Clostridia bacterium | reverse complement strand
TGCCGTCGTCCCAGCAAAGGTCGTCTCTAATTTCGACTTTCCATGCCAATGCGGAGTCGCCTTCTTCAATGCCCCATTGTTCGCCAATGTAATCTTCTGTTACGTCAACGGGATCGCCAACTGCAATTGCATCTGCCCAAATGTAACCGTCTTTGGTTTCGTTGTAGTCGAATTCATAGAAACCTGTGGAAGAGTAGCCAAGAATTGTGCTATCTGTGTCGGTTTGGTAGATGTGGCTGTTCCATGTTGTGGGGAAGGTTGTTGTTGCATAGTTGAGTGTGTAGCCATCACCTGTTGCAAGACCAAGGGATACGCCGTATTCTGTTTCATTTGCGTACAAGCTGACGTCTTCAGATACTGTGAAGCTGGAAAGATCCACTTCTTCTGCTGTGTCAACTTCTTGACTTGCAAAGTATGCAGATGCTACATAAACTGTGCCATCTTCTGCTGTTGCATAACCTGTAGGGTTGCTGCCAGCTTTTACACTTTCTGTACCAATGACTACTGCGTCATATGCTTTGGGTGTTGTTACGTTACCTTCTTCGTCAGTTACTTCGGGTGTGATTGTGACTGCGTAATATGTAACTGTAACATTGCTTTCACATGCTGCAAGTGTCAACGTGAGAGAAAAAGCAAAAACCAATGCGAGCAATGTTGCTAAGATTCTCTTTGTTTTCATAATGTTACCTCCATTTTTTTTAAAACAAATCGGAATTTGCAAACCTGAACGTGTGTTGGATTCGGTCAGGCTTGCAAAAACCAAATCAACTGAGTTTTTATTAAACGAAAAAAACCCAGAAAAGCGCTCAACCAAACATAATAGTACCCCTCAAAAAGGTAATATTCGTCTTAACAGAGCTGATTCTGAGTTTGCAAAAAAACTGTATTCAATTTAATGTCCAACACAAATTCAATTCTTACGAATACCTATTTTTAAGGTACATTTTTTGAAGATTGATAGGGAGATTTTACCACAATGCGATTTGTTTGACAACTAAATGAATATAATTTTTACTAAAAAAATGAAAAAACTATATACTTTTTTTTATTATTGCGTTTTCCTCCCCTTTTTGCACCATTTTTGCCGTAAAATAAGCGGTTTTTGAGGCAAAAATCAAAATAATAGGTGCTTTTTGTTGTTTTTTAACGTTATATTACCATTTGTTGCAAAAATATACCCTTTTGACTGCTTTTGATGAAAGCCCTTTTGATTTGGGCGTTTTTCTCATTTTTTTGCACCATTTTAAATATGCTATTGTAAAAAGGAGATTTTTACTTTGAATAGATTTAAAAAAGCAATAACGCTGACACTTGTTTTGGTATTTTTGACAATGGTCGTTGCAGGTTGCAACCTAAACTACATTGACAAAGCTTCCCCCTCTTTGACATGCTATACTTTAAAACTTTCTTACGACAACGAAAATCACGTTTTGTCGGGTGTACAAAGGGTGCAGTTTACCAACGGCACCACCAACACTTTGGACAGCTTGCATTTTCATTTGTATGCCAATGCTTATAGACAAGACGCATCTCATTTGATTGTGTCCCCCAATTACGTCCAAAGTTGCTACTGCTATGGTCAAAGTTTTGGCGAAATTGCTTTTGACTGGGTAAAAGTGGAAGACACTGCCGTTGCATTTGAAATTGGCGGAACCGATTGCGACGTTTTGATTGTGCCACTGTCAAAAACGTTGTACCCCGACGAAAGCGTCACGGTGGAGATGGTTTATGAAATTTCCTTACCTCACATAAAACACCGACTGGGTTTTGGCGAAAACACGGTAAGTTTGGGCAATTTTTTCCCCATACTTTGCATGATTGACCAAACGGGAAGTTGGCAAGACACTCCCTACTACGTTTACGGCGATCCTTTTGTGAGCCAAATGGCAAACTTTGACGTTTCCCTTTCCTGCGACAGCGACTTTATTGTGGCAAGTACAGGCACACTTTTGACAACGTCCACGGAAAAGGACGTCACCACCTATACCATTGAAGCAAAAGTGGTGAGAGATTTTGCCATTGTTATGTCAAAAAACTTCAAAGTGCTGACACAAACGGAAGATGGCGTTCAAGTCAAATACTACTACTTTGACGATGACGATCCTGCAACCGCACTTGCCTTTGCAGTGAACTCTTTGAAATACTTTGGCGACAACATTGCCAAGTACCCTTATGACACCTACTCGGTGGCACAAGCAGACTTTTGCTTTGGTGGCATGGAATACCCCATGCTGTCGGTAATTTCGGCAGAAACAACTGCCAAAATTGAAACGGTAATACACGAAACGGCGCACCAATGGTTTTACAACCTTGTGGCAAGTGACCAAATTGAACACCCTTGGCAAGACGAAGGGTTGGTGGAATTTTTGACTCAACTTTATCTTGACCAATGTGGCGAAGTGCCATTGAAAGAATCCATGCGCAAATATTTGAAAAACTACACCACCTACGTCAACGTTTTGACCGATTACCTTGGCAAACTGGACACGACCATGAGAGCATCTTATAAATTTGACACCGAACAAGGCTACGTCTATATGACCTACGTAAAAGGCGCTTTGATGTTCAACTCCATTTACGATGCTTGTGGCAAGGATAAGTTTTTTAATGCGTTGAGAAGATATTTTGACGACTGCAAGCTTACGGTGGCAACACCCGAACAAATGCAAGCAAGTTTTTCTTCCGGATACGGGGCTGATATTGCCGGATTTTTTGATAGCTATATCAACGGCGAAAATCAACTAGTACCCTTGAAGGGGAAGGAACCCTCTTCCTGATAAATAAAAGGAAACCTTGCTACCTGCTTGATTGCACAAACACCTATACATTATATAGGTATAGAGTAATTTTCCCAAAAAAAAGGTGGGCTTTGCACCACTTTTTTTAATGCACAAGTGTGCATACATATATATAAGGTATAGTGATGAGATTGCCTTTTCCAGACTTGTAAAAGGGGCAGCCATTGACGTATGCAAGGTTGTGCATATGTGCATATATATTATATAAGGAAAGGAATACAAAAAAAAAGCACGATTGCATATATAGGCAATCGTGCATTTGTATTTTGTTTAGTCTTTGGGTTGCAATTTGACGGAATACAACGGAGTGTACACCATTGCACCGTCCACACGTTCGGAACAAAACAACGTAACCGTGTCTGCCACAAAAGGCATGTTGTAAACGGGCGCGTTTTTCAATGCTTCGGAGCAAGGAAGATTGAAAGACGGCTTTCTGAGCAAGGTTACGTGAGGAACGAATCTTCTTTCTTCCACCAAAAAGCCCACTCTTTCCAAACCTTGTGCAAGTTTGTGATGCACCTTTGCCAAGTTTTCGTCTGCTTTGTATTTGGCACAAACAACTTGTGATGCGCGCCACGATACCGTTTGCGTGTGGCAAAGTTGGGTTGCTTTCATTTGTTTGAGGTCGTCCAACAAACTTTGCAAGTACAAAACCTTGGAATACTCTACTTCGCCTAAAAAGTGCAAGGTAACGTGATAATTTTGTTTTGGCACAAAATTGCCTTCTTTAACGTATGGGGCAAGTTGTGTCATTGATTGCGCCAACAAATCTTTGCTTTTTTGGGGCAATTCTAATGCGATAAATAGTCTCATTGTTGGGGTACTTCTTGTTCAATTTGTTCTTTTGATACGTCTATCAAATAGTTGACATTGTCAATCTTTTCAATTGCCTTTTGCAATTGTTCGCCTTCGATGGGCAAATCGTCTCCAAACAACAATTGTCTGCCATCTTCGGAAGGAGATGCAAGTGCCAAAGTGACGTATAACAAAACTTTTTGCGCGTCGTCCAATTGGTCATATTGAATAAGTTGGTCGTCACGTTGCAAGGCGATGATGCCGTTTGCTTGTTTAAGGACGTATTCCTTGCCACAAAGTGCTTGGCAATACTTGTTGGCACCGGACAAAACGTCGTTGATTTTTTCTTCCAACAAGGCTTCCATAACGTCGTTTTGACGCAAAGTCTTTTTGAACTTGGAATATGCTTGGGCTTCGGCTGCAGCGGAAGCAAGCTTCATCTTTTGGTTGGTTGCGACAAGATAATGTTGAAGTTTTTCTTGTCTTGCCTTTTCCAATTGTTCCACTGCCGACGTCAACAAGTCGATTTTGCCTTGCAAACTGGTGATTTGGTCGGCAAGATTTTCTCTTACGGAAGGAATTCCGTCAGGTTGAGCCTTCAAAACTGCGTACAAGTTTTCAATCTTTTCTGCCAATGCGCTCTTTTGATTGTCATATTGAGCAATTTCGTCACGCAAAAGTTGGCTGTTTTCTTCAAAGTTGACAGCTTCCACTTGGTCGATGGACAAGCCTTTCAAGTTAAGTTCAAATTGAACCTTTTCTTTGAGTTCTTCATATTCGGCAGTCTTGCTGTCGTAAATCCACTGGCTCTTTTCCAATTCCAAACGTTTTTTGAAAAGTTCCTTTTCCAACTTGGTCTTGTTGTCAACGAGAACAAGTCTTTCGCCTTCCAGGTCGGCTGCTTCAACCTTGGCATTTTCGGCAATCGTTTCCAAGTCTTGACCTTCGGCAATTTGACCTGCCTTTTGTTGTGACAAGGCAATTTGTCTTTCGTTGACTTTGATTGTCTTTTGCGTTTCTACCAACATTTCGCTGACACGTACGATTTTGTCTTCCAATTCATCCAATTGTGCAGAAATTGCGTGGTTTTGTTCGTAGTTGGCTGACAATCTGCCACTGATGTCGGCAAGTTGATCTTTGACTTGGTCGTTGGTTTCCACGATGGTGTCAACACTTGCTTGTGTGCTGTCCAAAGTGCGTTGTGTTTCTTTCAAATAACGTTGACGGCCTTGCAACGATTGAAGTCTGCCTTTGAGCGAACCAACTGTGCGTTTGAGTTCGGCAAGTTCGGCTTCGTTGCGTACTGCGTCTTGTTGGACGTCCAACAAATATTTTGTGCCATTGTTGGATTCCACTGCTTTTAAGTAGTTGAATACCGTTTCGTTGCGATTTTGTGTGACAATTTCGTTGTAACGGTTGATTATGTTCAATTTTTCCTTGCGCAAGGTGGAAAGTTCGGCTTCGTTGATTTCCATTTGACGTTTGATTTCGTCCATGCGACCGGAAAGCTGACTTGCTTTGGAAGAAAGCAAATTTCTATCGGCATCTCTTTGGCCGATTTGCTTTTTGAGATTGACAATTTCTTCATCATCCAATCTTGTGGTAACGGCAAACACACCTGTCATGTCGTCGCTGTAAACCTTTTGACTGTTGATGTAAACTTCACGTTTGAATTCTTCTTGTTTTTTGTATTGAACCTTTTCCAATTGGGCTTCCAATTGACCGCGGGATTGTTCAACTGCAACAAGTTTGTAGGTGTAGTCTTCGTAGGCGCGTTGAAGATTTTTCTGTTTTTCTTTCAACGATTCGTTGACCATTTCCAACTTTGTCAATTTGCCATCCAAAACTTGCAAAATGGTGTCTTTTGCTTTGATGGGGGAAATTGCAACGTCCAATTCGGCAACCGACTTGAATTTGCGCACTTGCAAAACAAGGTTGCTTTCCTTTTCGGCAATTTGACTTTCTTTGACGGCAATTTCACTTTGTACTCTTTCAATTTGAGATTGCACTTCGTCCAATTTGACGTCAACACGAACCGTTTCCAACAATTCGCCAACCGATTTGTTGGGTACTTTGAATTGGTCCAAACGTTCTTTGATTTCGTCAATGGATGCCATGACGTTGGCACGTTTGTTTTTGAGCAAGGCTTTTTCGCCAAGCAAACGTTCTTGTTGCTCCGTCAATTGCACCAATGCTTGGTTCAAGAGTTTGTTTCTTTCGTACAAATCGGCAATGTTTGCCAATTCTGCGTTTACAATTTCACTCTTGTTGCGTTTGTCCACCAAAGAAACAGTTTGTTTTTGTTTTTCGGCAATTTGGTCGTTGACTGCTGCAATTTCATTTTCAATCCAGTCAATTTCCGACACAAGTTGATGACGTTCTCTGTCGTATTGGGCGCGTTGTTCTGCCAATTTTTCCAACGTGCGCATGGAAGGCACCAATGCAACGATTGCATCACGAGATTGCAAACGTTCGCGTGCGTGTTGAATCAATTCGCTTTGTGCGTCAAGTTTTTGATACTTGACTTGCGCTTGAGACAATTCCGTCAAAATTTCGTTTGCAATGGGGGCAACTGCACTTTCTTGCTTCAACGTAGTAAGACGATTTTGCATTGCGAAAATGGCTTGACGACTTTGGTTGATTTGTTGCGACAAGTTTTCAATTTCATCAACGGAAACTTTGGGTGTTTTTTCTTGGGCAAGAGCTTTGATGTTTTCCAAAACTTGCTTGCTTTGTTCTTGCACCACGTTGCTGGATTGGCGAACGCTGTCGGCCACTTCCAACAAAGTTTTGAATTGACCAAAACAAGACAATTCGCCGTGAAAATTGTCGACGACTTGCTTGTCAATGAAGTCGCCTTTGATAACTTCGGCAATTTGACCTTTGAGCAAACTTTCCACCAAGTTGCATGCGTTTTTGCCACGTGCAATTGCTTTGAATTTGTCCCATTCCTTTTTGCGCAAGCTAAATCTTGCACCAGTTTCAGGATAGACAACCTTTCTAAATTTGTATTGGTCTTCACCAATAGAAAAGTCCGTTGTCACTTCCCAAATTTTGTCTTCCGTTTGGTCAAAACAAAACTGAAGCAATTGGTAGGTGTGACTGCCTTGGCCAACAACGGGACTTTTGCCCGATTGAGTTGTGTCAAAAGTATAAACGTGTTTTTCATTGTTTTGGGAATCAATCCACTCGATTCGATTTAATTTCACGGCTGTCTCCTTCAAAGTTGTTTCAAAAAGTTGGCACAATGGGTTGAATTACGCGAAAAAGTATGTTAAAATCATTTCACGCGAATTTTTTTGTGCCGATACTTTTCCAATATATGCTTTATTATAATAGGTTTTATAAAAAAATTCAACACTAAATTTAAAAATTTTAACGATATTTTACGGAGTTTAGATGGCTTTTTGTATTAAAGACAACTTAATGACCAGCAACGACTACACAGTATTGGACAATTCCTTTATGTTGCAAATTTTGCCCGAAACTCCCGGCGACCTTTTGAAGGTGTATATGCTGGGTTTGGTTTTGACAACCGACGCAAACAACTCGTTGGAATATATGGCGCAAAAGTTGGATATGTCCAGTCAAGAAGTGTTGGAAGCATTTATGTATTGGGAACAATTGCAATTGGTGCAAATCATTCATACCGACCCTGTTCAAGTGGTATATCTCAACCCCAAAGGCAAAGAATTTACCGAAAAACTTAACCCCAACAAATATAAAAAGTTCAACAAGGCAATGCAGTCGCAATTTTCTCGTATGATTGGTATCAACGAGTGGAACGACTACTACAACTTCTTGGAAAGAACTTCTTTTCAACCTGATGCTCTTGTATCCGTTGCAAAGTATTGCGTAAATTTGAAAGGAGACACCATTTCTCACAATTACGTTTTGGCTGTGGCAAACAGCCAACTTCACAAAGGCAACACAAGTTTGGAAAGCGTTGCCGAAAGTCTTACCACACAAAGCAAGTTTGATGCCGACATCAAATTGGTGCTTAAAAGCAACAAGTCCACAAGAAAAATTGATCACACCGACCGTGTTCTTTATGAAAAGTGGACGGCCTTGGGCTTTTCTTTGGACGTCATTTGCACCGTTGCAAAAGACTGCCCCGTGGGCGACTTTGCAAGATTGGATAAATATTTGCAAGAATACTACAAAAACGGCGTGTTCTCTCAAAAGGAAATTGCCGACTTTGTGGCTGACAAAAAATCTCGCTTTGACTTGGCAAAAGAAATTTGCAAAAACCTTGGTGTGTTTTATCAAGTGTTGGACCCCGTCGTGGAAAACTACGTTTCCCCTTGGCTAAACAAAGGTTTTGACAAAGACACCCTTGTTCAAATTGCAAAACTTTGTTTCAAAAGTGGTTTGCGCACGTTGACAGCAATGGCCGACAGAGTGGACAAGTTCCACAAATCCGGTCGCACCACCATTGAAAGCATTGCTCAATATATCGAACACGTTTCTAAAATTGACAAGCAAATTAAACTTTTGCTTTCCAACTGTGGTATTGAAAGAAGTGTCACACAAAACGACAGAAGTTTGTTTAAACTCTGGACAAAAGAGTGGAATATACCCATTGAATTGATTGAGTATGCTTCCACCTTGTCGCAAGGCGTAACAAACCCCCTTGCATATATGGGCAAAATTCTTGCCAACTACAAACAACAAGGCATTTCAACTGTGGAAGGCGCAAAGGCAACTGCCAGCGTCACCACACAAAACCAACCTCAAAAAACAATTGACCAAAGAGATTACACCAAGGACGAAGTGGACGCAATGTTCTCCAACCTTGACGACGTGGAGTTTTAGATGAAAAATCGCTTGTTTGCAACAGCAAAGAACAAAATTGATGATTTCAAATATAAAGCAGAACAAAAAGCCTACGACAACTTATTAAATTTGTTGGCTTTTGACGACTTTGCACAACTTGACAAACAAGAAAAACAACTTGCTTGGTCTTGGGCAACCAATCCCACAGAAGAAAATAAACAATTGTTGCAACAAGCAACAAACAAAAAGGTTGACTGGTTGAAAGCACACGGGTTTGATCCAAATCAACTTGTCCCCCAATATCACTGCAAAGTTTGTGGTGACACCGGTTTTGTAAAGGGCCAACGCTGTGAATGTTTGAAAAGAGAAATCAATGCCCTTGCACGAAAAGAAAGTGGCCTGAACAACCCTCAATGCACCTTTGAGGCAAGTACCGAAACGGATAGCCACAACCAACAAGTGTACCTTGCCTGCCAAAAGTATTGCGACTGCATTGACAACAAAAAGGTGTTGAACGTCTTTTTGACAGGTCAAACGGGTACAGGCAAAACATACCTTTGCATGGCAATGGCAAACAAATTGTTGGATGCAGGGAAAACTGTGTTGGCTGTTTCTTCATTTAAATTGAACAACGACTTTTTGCAAGCACACACCACTTTCGGTTTGGACAAATTGGACATAATTGACTTTTACTTGCAACCGGACGTTTTGATTATTGACGACCTTGGCACAGAGCCCGTTTATAAAAACGTAACGAAAGAATATCTTTTTACCTTGTTGAACGAAAGATTGATGAGATTGCAACACACAATAATTTGCACCAACCTTTCCTTTGAGCAAATTATGGACGTGTATGACGAAAGAATTTTTTCTCGTTTGCAACAAAATTGTTTGAAGGTAAAATTGCAAAACAAAGACAAACGCGTAAATTTGAAATAAAAAAAGACTTGGAATTTTCGGATTCCCTGTAAGGGATTTGATTGAATCATTACAAAACTCGATTTCTTGCAAATCGAGTTTTTTTCTACCAACGAAAAATAGATTGAATGAAAGTTAATTTTATGTTATAATAAAGTCATTGATAAATAAGAATTTACAACTGAGTGTAAAAATGAAGTATATAGAATATGGAAAGCATTGTCTTGATACAATTATTCTTCTACACGGCGGTGGGTTGTCGTGGTGGAATTATGAGGATGTAGCAAATGCGCTTCAAAATGATTATCATATCATTTTACCT
>JAFQWS010000120.1 GCA_017407305.1 Clostridia bacterium | reverse complement strand
TAATTTTGTAAAGATATTGCAAACAATTTTCTAATATAAACAAGTAAAAATTTTGTAAATTTGATCAAAAAAAATGTGTTGTTAGGCAAACGCTTTTTATTGCAATTTAAAAAATGAACACAAGTTGCTTTTTGTGTTAATTTTTAAAAAAATCAACGATTTTTTGTTAAAATATGTTCCAAAAGTTCACAATATTCTTGAAATAATTATTCTATTGTGTTAAACTATAATAAATATTTTGGGCTAAAATATGAAAACGAAGTTATTCAATTTTACAGATGAACAAATCAACGGTGCAGCCGAGTTAATTCGTCAAGGTAAACTTGTTGCCTTTCCCACCGAAACGGTTTATGGTTTGGGTGCAAACGCCTTGGACGAAGAAGCGGTAAAAAGCACTTACGTTGCCAAAGGCAGACCCATTGACAACCCCGAAATCGTGCACGTTTGGTGTATGGAGCAAATTGAAACGTTTGCTTACGTCGATGGTCGTGCAAAGTTGTTGATAGAGGCGTTTATGCCAGGCAGTTTGACGTTGGTTGTCAAAAAGAAAGCCAACCTTCCGTCCGTTGTTACAGCGGGTTTTGACACGGTGGCAGTGCGTATGCCACAAAGCCAACAAGCAAGGCAGTTTTTAAAAGCTTGTCAAGTGCCTGTTGCAGCACCCAGTGCCAATACCTCGGGCAGACCTTCCCCCACAACGTGGAAAGACGTTAAAGAAGACCTTGATGGAAAAATAGACGGCATCTTGTGTGGAGAGGATTGTTCAGTTGGTATTGAGTCCACCGTTTTGGATACGACAAGAGAGTCGTTGGTGGTATTATGACCGGGTGTTGTCACCCCCTCTCAAATTGCAAAGGTTGTCAATCAGCCGGTAACCTTGCTCAACGATCCCAATTCCAAAGTCAATTCGCCCGGTGTCAGATACACCCACTATGCACCGTTGTGCCAAATGGTGCTCAACGTGGATGGCGACAAGGAAAAATTGGCATCTTTTTATGACAAAATTGTTTTGCAAGGGCTCAATCCCGTCTTGCTTTGCGACGACGTTTTGGGCTTTGACGATAGAAACGTTATTTCATTGGGCAAAACCAACGAAGAAGTGGCACAAAAAGCCTTTTCGGCTTTGCGCTTTTGTGAAAAAAACTTTGATTACATAATTTGTTCTTTTTTGCCTTCGGGCGAGTTTGGACAAAGTATTCAAAACCGCTTGATGCGTTCTGCATCCAATAAAATTCTTTAAGGAGTTACAAAAATGAAAATTTCCATTGCATCTGATCACGGTGGATTTGACTTGAAACAATCAGTCATTGACCATTTGTTGGAAAACGAAGAAATTGAAGTTACCGATTGCGGTACTTTTGACAAAGAAAGTTGCGACTATCCCATCTTTGGCGAAAAGGCGGCCCGCCTTGTTTCTGAAGGTGACTGCGACTTTGGTATCGTCATTTGCACAACGGGCGAAGGTATGGCAATCACAGCAAACAAAGTGCGTGGTGTAAGATGCGCATTGTGCATCAACTTGGATATGGCTCAATTTTGTCGTTTGCACAACAACGCCAACATGATTGCAATTGGCGCAAAGTATGTAACAGGCGATTTGGCAAATCAAATCGTAGATACTTTTTTGGCAACTCAATTTGAAGGTGGCAGACACAACCGACGCGTTGACCAAATTATGTCATTGGAGGCAAAATAATGATTGAACAAGTAGTGCAATCAATAATTGAAGCCGAAGAAGTGTCGGCACAAAAAATTGCTCAAGCTGAAAAACAAGCAAGTGAAATTGTTGCCTCTGCACGTGAAAAAGCAGAAAAGATTTTGCAAGACGGTCAAGCAAAACTCAAACAAATGAGCATTGACAGTGCAAAACAAAACTCTGACTTGGCAGAAGCAAAAGCAAGTGAAGTTTATCAAAAACTTGCCCAAGAAGCCGACCAAACGGTACAAGACTACAATTCCAACGTGGACAAAGCAGTTGAATTGGTAAAAGGAAGAATCATCTAAAAATGGCAATTGTCAAAATGAAAAGGTTGATGCTTTTGGGTTTGGAAAGCGACAAAAACCAAATTTTGGATCAAGTCGTCAAAACACAAAGTATTCAACTTAAAAACGACATAGTGGTGGAAAACTTCGTTGCAACGGACACTTCCGTTCAACAAGCACAATACCAAGAAGAATTGTTGCGTGTAAACAACGCAATTTCTTCCGTATGCGAATTTGTTAATAAAATCAACTATCAAACAAAAGATAAAAAAGACCACCTTACTATTCCCAAGACGACAATGGCGCGTCCTATGTTGGAAACAACCATTGAAGATTTGATGTCTTTGTCAAAAATTCAAAATGAAGTACAAGAGCAACTTGACACAATCGAAGGTGCAAAAGAAAGCATTGCCACACTCAACAACGAATTGACTCGTTTGTCGGGCGAAGTGGAAAAAACCAAGTTATACTTGCCTTTGAGAACTAATTTGGCATTTTATCAAGACACTCAAAACACCTTTATCGTCGTGGGTACGGTGCCCAAAGACAATGTTGCAACGTTGGAAAGCCTCATTGGTAGCAACGAATTTGCAATGTGTCAACAAATCAGCCAAGACGGTGACAGCGCATTGTACGTCGTTGTTGCCTTGAAAGATGAAAAACAACTCATTGACAGTTTGGCTTCTTTGGGATTTAGCAAGGCATCTTTTGATCCAGACACGATTCCCAGTGAAAAAATGGAGCAGTTGAAAAAACGTCGTAGAGAAATCAAAAAAGAAATTGCCTCACACGAACAAACAATTGCTTCTTTTAGAGAAAACTTAAATCAACTCAAACTTTATGCTGACTATTTGGAATTGCAACAACGCTTGTCAAAAGCCGAAGGCACTTTCCCTGCATCAAGTTACACCTTTGTTTTGGAAGGTTGGTGTCCTGAGGAAAAGCAAGATGAAGTACAAGAAAAACTTCTTTCCGTCAGCCAAAATATGTTGCTCTATTTTTACGACATTGGCGACGAAGAATTTGCACCTACTTTGCTCAAAAACAACAAACTTGTAAAACCTTTCGAAACGGTTACCAACAATTATTCTGTACCCAACTATCACGAACCCGATCCCAACGGTGCTTTGTCTATTTTCTACTTCATCATTTTTGGTTTGATGTTGGCAGACGTGGGCTATGGATTTCTTTTGTTTATCTTGGGTATGGTGGCAAAAATCTTTATCAAACAAGACTCGGGCATGAGACGCTTGTTGACGTTGTTTGGTTTTTGTGGCTTGTCGGCAATGGTGTGCGGATTTTTGTACGGAAGTGTATTTTGTTTCCAAGTTATCCCCGCAGATAAAACCATTTTGCCTTCTTCCAGCGATTATCCAATGGTTACCATCGTGCTTTCCTTGTATTTGGGTATTTTGCAAATTATGGTTGGTCTTATTTGCAACGCAAGAAAACAAATTGCCAGAAAGCAATACTTGGACGCAGTGCTTGACGCAATCTTTTGGGAATTGCTCTTGCTTGGAGTGGCATTGTTTGCATTAGACCCTGCAATGGGTATGATTGTTGGTGACGGCACCAACGTTCCTGCTCAACTTCAAAACGTTACAATTCCCCCCGTACTTGGACAAATAGGTATGATTTTGGCAGGTGTGGCATTGCTTGGCATATTGCTTACTGCAGGTCACAGCAAAAAAGGCATCATTGGCAAAGTCATCGGTGGCTTTGGTGGATTGTACGGCATCATCAACTACTTCTCCGACATTGTCAGTTACGTTCGTATTTTCGGTTTGATGTTGTCCGGTGCAATGATTGGTTCAATTGTCAACCAATTGTCCGTACCTATGTTTGGTTCACCTTTCACGGCAGTCTTTGGTGCAGCAATCTTCGTGTTCGTGCACATTTTCAACGTAGCATTGAGTTTGCTTGGCATTTATATTCACGACGCACGTTTGCAATACGTTGAATTTTTTGGAAAATTCTACGAAGGCGACGGCGAATTGTTTACCCCTTTGGGAAGCAACTTAAATTATTCTGTGTTTACAACACAACAAACAGAAGCAAAAAATTGTTAATTCAATTTTTCGATAATTAAAAACAATAAAACATATTTTCGGAGGAAAATAAAATGGATGGATTTTCTATTGCAGTATTGGGCTTGGCCCTTTCAACAATCTTGTGTGGTATCGGCTCTTCCTTGGGCTTGAAATACACAGTTTCCACCTTGTCCGGTGTGGCAGCAGGTGACCCTTCAAAAGTTGGCAAGTGCATGGTTATTGCATTGCTTCCTGCAACACAAGGTTTGTATGGTTTGGTCATTTCCATTGTCGGCATGGGCAGTTTGACAGCAGTACAAGCAGATCCTGCAAAAGGTTTTGCAGTATTTTTCGCATCATGCATTATGGCAGTTTCTGGTATGTTCTCTGCAATTTTGCAAGGCAAAGCAGCATCTTCTGCAATCGTTGCTGTTGGCAAAAAAAGCGAATTGTCTGGCAAATTGATGATGTACCCTGCAATGATTGAAATGTACGCATTGTTGGGCTTGGTTGCATCAATTATCATCTTGGGTGCAATCTAATCAGGATTTTTAACTATGAATAACAAAGAAAACATTATTTCTGCAATTGCCGAAAAAACCAACGTCAAAGTGCAAGAAATCATTGCCAAGGCTGAAAGTGAAGCCAAAGCATTGATTGAAAAGGCGGAAAATGCCGTCAGTAAAGACGTATTGGAATTTGAAAGCAAAGCAAAAAGTGCCCAAGAAGAGACAATTTCTCGTCGCATCACGGTTGCAACTTTGGATGGCAAAAAATATCTTTTGGCCCAAAAACGTCAAGTTATAGACAGCGTTTATGCCAAGGTCAAAAGTGATATTGCATCAATGCCTGCCGAACTTTACAAAAAGTTTTTGACAAAGTTGATTTGTGAAAATGCCGAAAAGGGCGAACAGGTTGCCGTAAGTGTAAAGGACGGCAAGATTGTCACGCAAAGTTTTTTGGATCAATTCAAATTGGATTTGCGCTTGGCACAAAACGTTGACGTAGACGGTGGTGTCATTTTGTATGGCGACGGCTACGAAAAAGACTTGTCTTTGAAGTCATTGATTGACGCAGTAAGACAAGAAACGGAAATTGAAGTTTGCGACGTATTGTTTGGAGAAACAAAATGATGGACGCATATTTTGGCGCAGGCCGAGTGGGGCTGTTGACTGTAAAACTTTTTACAGCCGACAAATTCAATCGTATGTTGGACAGTTCCAACCTTGCTGAAGCCATCAAGGTGCTTTACGAAAGCAACTATGGTGAAGGCATGGTGTTGAATTCCAGCGAAGAGTTTGAAAAATTGTTGTCTCAAGAAAGTCAAATTGCCTGCCAATTTTTGAAAGAATTGTCATCTGACGAAAAAGCATCAGACTGTTTTTTGATGGTCTATGACTATGACAATGCAAAAATTTTGGCAAAGAGCAAATATTTGAGAAAGGACAACGGTTCACTTTGCTATGTCAACGGATTGATTGATGCTAAAGAAATGGCACAAAAAATCGTCAATGACGACTACGAAGGATTCCCCATCCCCATGCAAGATGCTTTGTCCAAAATTGACTTGGAATTTTTTGAAGGCAATCGCACGGGCGAATTGGTAGATTTGTTGTTGGACAAAGCAATGTATAAAGACATTTTGTCCAAAATCAAAAAATGCAAAACAAAATCGGTCGTTCAGTACTTCAAATGTGAAATTGACACTAAAAACATTTTGACTTTGTTGCGTGCCAAACGTGCAGATTTGGGCGAAGACAAGTTTTTGCAAATGTTCTTGGAAGGTGGCAATCTCAAACAAGAGTGGTTTTTGGAACTTTTCCAAGCACCCGTCGAAAAATGGGAGGCAATTTGCCAGCCCGAATATAAAGAATTGCTTATGCAAGGTGTGGACTGCTTGTTGCACAACAAATCGTTGTACTCTTGCGAACAACTTGCAGACAAATACAAAGTGGCAATTTTGGTCCCTAACAAGGACAACCTCACAATTGAACCCGTAATTTGTTGGTATCTTTCCAAAATGAGAGAAATCGACAACGTTCGCATGATTTTGGTGGGACTCAGTTGTGGAATTGAAAAAACTCGCATCAGCGAAAGGTTGAAGGTGCTTTATGTATAACAGAGTGGGAGTCATCGGAAATATCAACAGCATTATGGCTCTCAAAGCCGTCGGCGTGGAAGTATTCAACGCAACAAATGCAGATCAAGCCAGAGAATTGATTAAAAAACTTTCTGGTCAGTCTTTTGCCGTGTTGTTCATTGAAGAGACACTTGCCGAGCAAATTCCCGAAGTTTTGCAAAAGGCAAAGACAAAACCTTACCCTGCCATTGTTCCCATCCCTTCGGCAAAGGGTGCAACAGGTTTTGGTATGCAAGGCATCAAAAATGACGTAGAAAAAGCAATTGGAACAGATATTTTATTTAACAAAGAGGAAACGACAAATGGAAGGTAGAGTTATTAAAGTTTCAGGCCCCCTCATTGTCGCCGAAGGTATGTCCGACGTCGAAATGTTTGACGTGGTAAAAGTTTCGGACAAAAGACTTATTGGCGAAGTTATTGAATTGCGTGATGACAAAGCATCAATTCAAGTTTACGAAGAAACAAGTGGTTTAAAGGTAGGTGCAGTTGTGCAATCTACCGGTTCTCCCTTGTCCGTAGAATTGGGCCCCGGCCTTATTGAAGGTTTGTTTGACGGAATCCAACGTCCTTTGAAGGGCTTGGCAGACGCTTGTGGCGATCGTATCGCAACAGGTGTTGAAGTCAACGCTTTGGACAGACAAAAGAAATGGACGTTTGTTCCCACAGTAAAGGCGGGCGACAAGATTGTCGCAGGTGACGTTTTGGGTACTGTTGACGAAACAACCATTATCGTTCACAAAATTTTGGTGCCTTACGGCGTGGAAGGCACAATCAAATCCATTGTTGAAAAGGGCGACTTCACAGTTGAAGAAACAATTGCCGTGGTAGAAACAGCCAATGGCGAAAAACCCTTGACAATGATGCAAAAGTGGCCTGTACGTAAGGCTCGTCCTCACAAGGGCAAACTTGCTCCTTTCTCCCCCATGATTACCGGTCAAAGAGTTATCGACACGCTTTTCCCCATTGCAAAAGGTGGTGTGGCAAGTGTTCCCGGTCCTTTTGGCAGTGGTAAGACGGTTGTTCAACACCAATTGGCAAAATGGGCAGACGCACAAATCATTGTTTACGTTGGCTGTGGCGAACGTGGCAACGAAATGACGGACGTTTTGAACGAATTTCCCGAACTTAAAGACCCCAAATCGGGCGAAAGTTTGATGAAGAGAACGGTGCTTATCGCCAACACATCCGATATGCCCGTTGCAGCACGTGAAGCATCCATTTACACAGGCATTACCATTGCCGAATATTTCCGTGATATGGGCTACACAGTGGCAATCATGGCAGACTCCACCTCTCGTTGGGCAGAAGCCTTGCGTGAAATGAGTGGACGTTTGGAAGAAATGCCCGGCGAAGAAGGTTATCCTGCCTACTTGGCAAGCCGTATTGCAGAATTTTACGAAAGAGCAGGTATTGTCAACGTTTTGGGCAGTAAAGACGTAACTGGTGCAATTTCAGCAATCGGTGCAGTTTCCCCTCCCGGTGGCGACTTGTCCGAACCTGTTGCACAAGGCACCTTGCGTATTGTAAAGGTTTTCTGGGGTTTGTCTGCACAATTGGCATACAAACGTCACTTCCCTGCAATTGACTGGTTGCAAAGTTACTCTTTGTACGACGACAAACTTTCAACTTGGTATGACGACAACGTCGCAAGCGACTTTTCCAAATGCAAGACCGAGTTGATGTATATTTTGCAAGAAGAAAGCGAATTGGAAGAAATTGTTCGCCTTGTCGGTATGGACGCATTGGGCGACAAAGAAAGACTTATTTTGGAAACGGCACGTTCCATCAGAGAAGACTTCTTGCACCAAAACGCATTTGACGACGTAGATACCTACACGTCAATGCCCAAACAATACAAAATGATGAAGTTGATTTTGGACTTTTACCATTTGGCAACAGATGCCTTGCAAACGGTGGAACTCAACCAATTGTTGGCATTGCCTGTAAGAGAACAAATCGGCAGAGCAAAATATATTCCCGAAAATGAACTTTCCAAATTGGACGACATTGCCAAGGCAGAAAGAGCACAAATTGGTGAACTTGTTGCAAATGGAGGGGAAAGATGAGAAAAGAGTACAAAACCATCCGTGAAGTTGTCGGCCCTTTGATGTTGGTGGACAACGTAGAAGGTGTTTCTTACAACGAACTTGTTGAAATTGTCGAACACGACGGCAACATTAGACGTGGCAAAGTTTTGGAAGTGCAAGGAAGCAAAGCATTGGTGCAACTTTTTGAAGGTAGCCAAGGTTTGCAAGTATCTTCTTCCAAAGCAAGATTTTTGGGTCACAGCTTGGAATTGGCAGTGTCCGAAGATATGCTTGGTCGTGTCTTTTCCGGTATGGGCGAACCCATTGACGGTGGTGCAAAGATAATTGCATCCAAGAAAATGGATATCAACGGTTTGCCCATCAACCCTTATGCAAGAGATTATCCCAACGAATTTATTCAAACGGGTATTTCTTCCATTGACGGCCTCAACACACTTGTTCGTGGTCAAAAATTGCCGGTATTTTCCGCAAGTGGTTTGCCTCACGCACAACTTGCAGCACAAATTGCTCGTCAAGCAAAAGTTTTGGGCAGTGACGAAAAGTTTGCAGTTGTCTTTGGCGCAATGGGTATCACCTACGAAGAAGCAGATTTCTTTATTCAAGACTTCAGAAAGACAGGCGCAATTGAACGTGCAGTTTTGTTTATGAACCTTGCCAACGACCCTGCAATTGAACGTATTGCAACCCCTCGTATGGCATTGACCGCAGCCGAATACTTGGCATTTGAAATGGATATGCACGTCTTGGTCATCTTGACTGACATCACAAATTATGCAGAAGCATTGCGTGAAACGTCCGCAGCAAGAAAGGAAGTTCCCGGCAGACGTGGTTATCCTGGTTATATGTACACCGATTTGGCAAGTTTGTACGAAAGAGCAGGTCGTATCAAGGGCAAAAAAGGCAGTATTACACAAATTCCAATTTTGTCCATGCCCGAAGACGACAAAACGCACCCTATTCCCGACTTGACAGGTTACATCACCGAAGGTCAAATCATTTTGTCTAGAGAACTTTACAAAAAAGGTTTCTTGCCTCCCGTTGACGTTTTGCCCAGTTTGTCTCGTTTGAAAGACAAGGGCATTGGCGTTGGCAAAACGCGTGAAGACCATGCTCGCACAATGAACCAATTGTTCTCGGCATACGCAGAAGGTAAATCTGCCAAAGAACTTGCAGCAATTTTGGGTGAAGCGGCATTGTCCGACACAGACAAGTTGTACGCAAAATTCGCAGTAGAATTTGAAAAACAATACATCAATCAAGGTTTCGACGCCAACCGTACCATTGAAGAAACACTTGATTTGGGTTGGAAATTGTTGGGAATTTTGCCCAGAAGCGAACTCAAACGTATTTCCGACGCAATGTTGGATAAATATTACAAACCTTACGAGGAGTAATTTATTAAATGGCTCGTTTAAACGTTAACCCCACCCGTATGGAGTTGAAACGCCTTAAAGGCAGACTCAAAACGGCAACGAGGGGTTACCAACTTTTAAAAGATAAAACGGATGAAATGGTTCGTCGTTTTATAATAATTGCACGCAAAAACAAGCAACTTCGCCAAGAAGTGGAAAGTCAACTTGTGGGTGCGTTGCAAAACTTTGCATTGGCAAAATCTCTCACCGACTCTGTAAAGGTGGAAGAGGCCTTTTTGATGCCCTCACAAAGTGTTCAACTTCAATGCAAAAAAGCAGTTATTATGAACGTTCCCGTTCCCGACATTACCATTTCACAACAAAAGAACGCAGGTTTGCCTTACAGCTTTTTGAGCATGACGGCAGATATGGACAGCGTTGTTTTTGCCATGAACCAATTGTTGGAAAAAATGATTGAACTTGCCACCGTGGAAAAAACTTGCAATATGTTGGCGGACGAAATTGAAAAGAACAAACGTCGTGTTAACGCATTGGAAAACATTATGATTCCTCAAATGCAAGAAACAATCAAATACATTTCAATGAAATTGGATGAGGACGAACGCGCATCCACAGTGCGTTTGATGAAGGTAAAAAGCATTATTCAAAAGGAAAGAAATTAGCAATCTTTTGCAAAATTTCTTTACAATGCACTTTATGTTTGGTATAATGCAAAAAAATTAAATAGCCAACCAACTAAATAAATTGCTTGCAACCTTTTTTGCAAGCAATTTTTGATTATACAATGGAGGATATTATGGAAAAAATTTTATACGAAGGCTTGACTTATGACGACGTTTTGATTATTCCTGCAGAATCTCACGTATTGCCCGCAGAAGTAGATTTAAGTGTGGAATTGTGCAAGGGAATCAAACTCAACATCCCCTTTATGACGGCAGCAATGGACACCGTCACCGAATACAAAATGGCAATTGCCATTGCAAGAGAAGGTGGTTTGGGCATTATTCACAAAAATATGTCCATTGAACAACAAGCCGAACAAGTTGACAAAGTTAAAAGAAGTGAACACGGCGTTATCACCGATCCTTTTTATCTTCATCCTGAAAATATGGTCACGGATGCTTTGGCATTGATGCAAAAATATCGCATTTCAGGTGTTCCCATCGTAAATGAAAAGGGTGTTTTGGTTGGCATTTTGACCAACCGTGACCTTCGTTTTGAAACAAATTACAATCAACCCATCCAAAACGTTATGACCAAGGAAAACCTTATCACAGCACCAGTTGGCACAACACTTGCAGAAGCCCAAAAGATTTTGGGACAACACCGCATTGAAAAGTTGCCTATGGTTGACGAGAAGGGTGTTTTGAAAGGTCTTATCACAATCAAAGATATTGAAAAATCCATCAAATATCCCAACTCTGCAAAGGATGCAAAAGGTCGTTTGCTTGTTGCAGCAGCAGTTGGCACGGCAAGTGACACGATGCAACGTGTAGATGCTCTTGTAAAAGCACAAGTTGACGCAATTGCGGTAGATACGGCACATGGCCACAGTCACAAAGTTATCAACGTAGTAAAAGAAATTCGTCAAAAATATCCTACACTTCCCATCATCGCAGGCAACGTTGCAACGTACGAAGCAACAAAAACGTTGTACGAAGCGGGCGCAGATATCGTAAAAGTAGGCATTGGTCCCGGTTCCATTTGCACGACACGTATTGTCGCAGGCATTGGCGTTCCCCAATTTACTGCAGTATTGCAATGCGCAAAGGCAGCAAAAGAATATGGAAGAACAATTATTGCCGACGGTGGTATCAAATACAGCGGTGACATCACAAAAGCATTGGGCGCAGGTGCACAAGCAGTTATGATGGGCAGTTTGTTT
>JAFQWS010000011.1 GCA_017407305.1 Clostridia bacterium | reverse complement strand
CCGGTTGGACTGTTTTCATATACGTTTTGACCATTCTTTTCATTTTTGCACTGGCATTTGTGTCAGAATTTCTTCCCCACCTGGAGTGGCTTCCAATTTTGATTGTTTTTCCAGTTGCAGGTATGACGGGCACAATTTTCATTTTGATTTTCACTCAAAATCAATGGGCAAAAAAATTGCATACGATAAACGAAGTGGACAAGGAAACTGCCAAGGCGCTGTTGAAACAAGTAAAAATTGTTAGAAAATCAAAATACAAATTTGCAACGGTAAGTTATAACTCCAAAGAGGGAGTGGAATCGGTTTTTAGCAATTCATTGTATCAAATTTCAAGAGGCACGCCAATAGCTTATTTTGCATATCTAAACATTGTCAAAGCAACGAAAGAAATTGCAACTTCGCCGTCTATATTTTGCAACCAAGAGGTCAACGATTTCATTTTGCAAGTGGAAGAATTGGCAAGAAACAATATGGTTCCTCTTTAATAAACAAACTTTGTGAACGCTGTTTATTTTTGTTCACAATTTGACAAATAAGCATTTTTTTGATATAATACGTTTGTTCGTTTTGAAAAGGAGAAAAAAATGAAAATTTTTAAAGTTGTTTGCTCGTTGACGGACAAATTCGGCAATTTTCAATTGTTGGACGTTTATTCAACGGCATCTACCTTGGAAAAAGCATTGGCAAAGGCTGATGAATATATGAAAAACCTTGTGTTTAGACACAACAAAAGAGAAGGGTTGGCAAAAACTTACAAAATTTTGTGCTATGAACAAGTTTTCGGTCTTTCTGCCAACAAAAAATACCACTGCTAAAAACAAGCACTCGGCAACAAGCCGAGTGCTTGTTTTCAATTAAAAAGGATGGTTTTGCACCATCCTTTTTTTTGATATTCTTAAGGTAAAGAGAAAGGTTATTTGCAAAGGTCTTTGAGTTGTTGCAAAGTTTCTTCAAAGGATTTTGCAACAATTTCAAAAGGTTCTTTTGTGGTCAAGTCAACACCTGCCACTTTCAATTCGGAAACGGGATCCATACTGCCACCCAAGGACAAAAATTCTTTGTACTTTTTGACTGCAGAGTCGCCCTCTTTCAAAATCTTTTGTGCAAGGCAAACTGCTGAAATGATACCTGTGGAATACTTGTAAACGTAAAATGCTCTGTAAAAGTGAGGAATACGTGCCCATTCGTATTTGATTTCGTCCGTGTGAGTAACGGCAGGGCCGTAGTACATTTGGTTGAGTTTGTAGTATTCTTCGTTGAGTTTGTTGGCTGTCAAAGGAACGCCCTTTTCCACCAAGTCGTGAGCAATTGCTTCAAATTCGGCAAACATTGCTTGGCGATACATAGTTGTACGCAACATATCCAAATAGTAACTGAGCAAAAACTTTTTGACGTTGACGTCCTTTTCTTTTGCCAAAAGGTGGTTGAGCAACAAAACTTCGTTGCAAGTTGATGCCACTTCTGCCACGAAAATTTTGTAACCTGCTTTTGCAATGGGTTGTTTCTTTTCCGAATAGTAGGTGTGGATGGAGTGTCCCATTTCGTGTGCAATGGTGAAAATGTCGTGCGTTGTCTTTTGGTAGTTGAGCAACATATAAGGGTGAACACCGTGTACGCCCATTGAATATGCTCCGGTACGTTTTGTGGGTGTTTCGCAAACGTCAATCCATCTTGATGAAAATGCCGTGTCCATAATTTCGCGATAGTCTTGTCCCAAAGGTTTCAAACCTTCTTTGACAATTTCCACGGCTTCTTCGTATTCACAAGAAATGTCGGCGTTTTCAAAAATAGGTACGTACAAGTCGTACATATTGAGTTCTTCCACGCCCATTACGTCCTTTCTCAATTGCATATATTCGTGCAAAGGTTTAAAGGTGGAGTGAATTGCATTGATAAGGTTGTCGTAAACTGCCTTGTCAACGTCTTCATAGAACAATGCACGTTCCATGGAAGAATTGAACTTGTGTCCTTTGGCATAGAACCAGTCGGATTTTACGCTGCCTTCGTACAAACCGGAAATTGTGTTGATTTTGTCGATAAATCCCTTGTAGTAGGTTTTGAAAGCGTCACGTCTGACCGATTGGTCTTTGTGTTGCAAAAGTTGAGAGTAGGTTCCGTGCGACAAAGCAACTTCCTTGCCATCCACGTTGATTGTACCAAATTGGATGTCACCACTGTCCAAACGATTGAAAACTTCGGAAAAATAGTGAGTCAAACCACCTGCATCAGCATAAATTTTTTCTTCGGCTTCGCTCAAAACGTGTGCCTTGTTTCTCAAAATGGATTTCAAAGTGACGTCATAGTCGGAAAAGTCGGCGTCTTCAATCAAACCTTTGAGTTGTTCTTCACTCAATTCGCTGAGTTCGGGTTCTACAAAAGCCGACATTGCAGAAAATTGTGTCAACAATCCATATATGCGAGCAAATCTGCCTTGTTTGGATGCGTCTTGTGCATCTTCGTTGTAACTCATCATTGCATAGCAATAGAGTTTGCCAATTTCAATTTCCAAATCGTCAGATTTTTTGAAGTAGTCCAAAATGACTTCCTTGGTGTTGAGTTTGCCCTTGTATTGCACCACTTGGGGCAAAACTTGTTGCATTTTGTTGAAAGCATCTTCCCAATCTTGTTCGGTGGGGAAAATGTCGCCTAAATTCCACTTATACTTTTCGGGAATTTCAGCACGATTTTTGTATTGTTCCATTGATGTCTCCTTATTAAAGCGTCTTTACGTATTCTTTCAAAAATTCAATGTAGTCAGGTCCAAATTCCTTGTGGCGTGTGCCATATTCGGTGACGGCTTTCAAATAACCAAATTTGTCACCAAAGTCGTAACGTTTGCCTTCAAAATCATATACGTAAATGCCACCGTTTTGTGCTTGATATCTCAATGCGTCGGTCAAGAAATATTCGCCACGATTGATGGGAACGTGATGTTCAATAACGTCAAAAATGTCGGGGGTAAGTACGTATCTGCCCAAAGGTGCCAACAAAGAGTAAATTTGGTCTTGGCTGGGTTTTTCGATGATGTCGTCAATGCCGTGCAATCTGCCGTCGCTGGACGTGAGTTTGCAAGTTGCGTATTTGGAAATGGCTTGGCGAGAAACTGCTTGTACGCCAACAACCGATTTGCCAACTTTGTCAAAGGCTTCTACCAATTGCTTTGTGACGGGGTTGTCTTGACACCACATAACGTCGTCGCCGTTGAGAACTGCAAAAGGTTCGTCGCCAACAAATTCTTTTGCAACCATAACTGCACCACCTGTGCCGTTGATGACGTATTGGAAACCATAGCTGATGTTGGCAAGTTGTCCAATTTCATGAACGAAATCAGCTTCTTTGTCCTTGCCTTTGGAACGAAGTTCTGCTTCGTATTCGTCGTCACGTTTGAAGTGGTTGGCAATGCCTTGTTTGTCGGGGGAAATGATGATCATGATGTCTTTGATGCCCGATTCGACAAGTTCTTCTACCGTAAGTTGCAATGCAGGTTTGTCAATGACTGCAAGCATTTCTTTGGGATATGCCTTTGTGTAAGGCAAAAATCTTGTGCCTTTTCCTGCTGCCAAAATAACTGCTTTCTTTACCATGTTTTCTCTCCTTAAATAAACGTTTTAGGGCAAAATACCCTATCTTTTATTTTACTATAAATATTTATTATGTCAATACCCATTTTGAAAGGAGAGGGTATTTTTTTACCATTTTTCAAGTAAAAAATTGAAAAAACCCAATCAAAAGATTGGGCTTTTTTCTTTGATTGCAAAAAGGTCTTTTGCTTTTTTTGTTTACTGCTTTTGCAGTGTCGTGCATCAATAATATCTATTTTTTGGAGGATTAGACGTTTGTTGTGATGCACTGTTATACTTTACGTTTTATCTGCTCTTTTTAGTACGTTTTTGCAAAGGACGATAGATTTTGTTGGGATTTTTGCGATATCTCAAAACCAAATCTACGTTGATTGAGCCTTTTTTACCGGAAGGCAACTTGCCTTTGTGGTTTTTGGATTCCACCGATACACTGCCTGTGTTGACAATCAACGTGGTGGCTTTGTCACTGACAGCAACGTTGTAGTGATGCACACCTTCTACGTAAGAGGCAAATGCAAGTTCTTCACCTGTTGTAGAGGAAAATTCCGTGCCTTTTGCCGATTTACATGCTCTGCCGTGTTTGGTGATGTCACCGCAGTTGAGACGTTTCATATAGCCTTTGTCGGTAATCATCAAGATGGTTCCGTCTTGTTTGCATTGGCAACAGCAAATGACGTATTCGGTGTCGTCCAATTGAATTGCCTTTACACCACCTGCCACTCTGCCTTGAACGGGCACTTCGCTCAAATCAAAACGGACACAGCCACCTTTGTTGGTGACAATGAAAATTTCACCTTTGGGATCGGCTTCTTTGATGGCAACAAGTTCGTCGTATTCTTTGCTGGATTTAAAACCTTGGAAAACACTCTTGAGCAAGGAATAGTCTTGCCAAGAAGAACGTTTTACCATGCCTTGACGTGTAAAGAACAACAATTCGCCTTCGGGCATATTTGCTTTGTCCATTGCAAAGGCGGAAATGGGATATTCGCCAATTTCGCACGTTTTGAAAATGGACTTTATGTCTTTGCCGTCGTCACGATACTTGGTTTCGGGCAATTCCCCTGCCAAGCATTGATAGCAGTTGCCCAAGTTGGTGAAGAAGATAACTTTGCAATCGGTGTTGGTATCTATACACTCTATAAGCACTTCGCTCAAATTGCTTCTGGACACCGTTTCGCGATTGGACATATTGTAGTTTTTGACAGGAATACGTTTAATTTTGTAGTCGGCTGAAATACCAACAATTACGTTTTCCACAGGTTTTTCTGCCGTTTCGTCATCAACTACGATATCTTTTGCGTTACGTACAATGGCACTTCTGCGTGCCGTTTTGTATGCACGTTTGATTTCCGTCAATTCATCTTTGACCACCTTCATTTGTTCTTTTTTGCTGTTGATGATTTCGTTGAGACGAACAATGCGTTGTTCAAGTTCGGCAAGTTCTTTTTGAAGTTTGGTGACTTCCAATTTGGTAATTCTTGCCAAACGCAAATCCAAAATGGCTTGTGCTTGTCTTTCGCTCAATTCAAAACGACTTCTCAATTTCAATCTTGCATCTGTTGTTGACTCGGCATTTTTGATTGTTTCCACCACTTCGTCAATGTTGGTGACTGCAATGACCAAGCCTTGCAAAATGTGTGCGCGGTCTTTTGCTTCGGCAAGTTCAAACTTGCTTCTACGCAAAACTACGTCACGTTGATATGCCGTGTAGTAGGCAATGATGTCCAACAAACCCATAAGTTGAGGTTTGCCGTCGGCAATTGCCACCATGTTGATGTTGTAGGAAACTTGAAGTTGTGTGTGCTTATACAAATAGTTGAGCACTTGATTGGGATCTGTGCCTGCACGCAATTTGATGACAGCACGCATACCGTCTTTGTCACTTTCGTCAACAATTTCGGCAATGCCTGCAAGTTGTTCTTTCTTTTCGTCTTTTAAGTTGGCAATTTTGATGAGCAAATCTGCCTTGTTGACTTGATAGGGCAATTCAGTAAAGACAATGTTGTGTCTGTCGTTGTTGCCTGCTTCAATATGTGCTTTGGCACGAATATAAATTCGGCCACGTCCCGTTTCGTATGCTTCCACCAAACCATCGCCACCATTTCCGTTGTCGGTGATTACGTAACCACCTGTGGGGAAGTCGGGG